>NZ_JBFSSD010000006.1:0-153624 GCF_041466145.1 Vibrio sp. 10N.239.312.D08
TTGTACGGTGGTGTGAGAGGACGGAGGCCGTGAGGCCTCCTCCTACTCGATTTCTGAAAAACACAGGTAGTGCAGGTTACTTTGAGAGGCCAATGCTTATATGTGTAATGGGGGTTGATATGAATCTTAAGTCACGGCGTTTTTGATGCTCTTTGTGGTTTTGAATATAGGGAGAGGGTGGAAATGAATACACGAGTCAGTGAGAGTTCTTTTAAAAGGCTCATCCAGTTAGTTGGTTGTGTTTTGATTATAGTGTTGAGCAATAGTCGACTCTCCAATGCTCAAAGCATCGAGTTTCCTAATTGTGTACAGAGCGAGGTTTTGAATACAGAAATCCACCTTTATGTTGATGAATCGGTGTTAGATGAATATTCCAAAGCATTTATAGCCTCTAAAATAGCGACATGGGAAAGCTATTCGAATCTGGTGTTAAAAAACTCCTGCGTCCCTATGACGAGAAAAGTCACCAAGGTGACTTATACGTCTGAAATCGACAGCCTTTGGTTTCAAGATTTGGGCGCAGCAGAGAGGTTATTAAAACTCTCGATGGAAGAACCGATTCCAGAAACAACAGAAGACGGCGTCCCCATTTTTACTGGGATAGTATTTTCTAATTATAATTTTAGCTTTGAGTCTGATTATTGTGGTATGTCTTCTTCGGTATCCTACTTTTTTTCTTTAGCGATAAACTGCCCTGATTACTTAATGGAGCATGAAATTGGCCATTTAAGTGGTGCTAATCATGACTATAAAACGTTATTGAAAGATTTTGATAGTATAGAAAGTTACATTTCTGGAACGTATCCAAGAGCTCCTCAATATTCCTTCGGTACAATTTGTGCTGACAGAGGCACAGTGATGTCTTATGAGCGAGATGTTATACCTGCATATTCCAGCCCGGACATCAGAGTAGATGGCACAAATTGCGGGGATAGCAAATACCACAATAATGCGAGAGTGCTTAGAGAGTTCGCACAAGCTTATTTAACCCCATGATTGCCTAGTTGGTAGCCTGTTGTTTTATCGAACGTTATAACGCGTTCAATTCAAAGTGTTTGTCCTGTGATCTTTAAATTTGGAACGAGCGTATTTCTCCCAGTTTATAAAGGAAGAGTATGCATGATGCTATCTAAAGAGAATGAATCAAGAATTATCGAAATGGCGTGGGAAGACAGAACGCCGTTTGAAGCAATAGAACTGCAATTTGGTTTAAATGAATCGCAAGTGATTCGTTTTATGCGTAGCCATCTCAAGCTTGGCAGTTTTAAGCTGTGGCGCTCACGTGTTTCTGGGCGCTCGACCAAGCATGTAAAACTGCGCAGTTCGGACGTTTCGAGAGGTTATTGTCCGACTCAGTACAAGCATCGTTAAAAGAGGGGATGCCCAGCCAGTATCCCAAATCAACACACAGATATGGGAAATGAAAGGAATGAAACAATTTTGCGCTCTACTTTTGGTGCTGCTTAGCTTCGGCATCAGTCATGTTCAAGCGAATGATACGCGACTTAAGCAAGCTTACGAAAATCACCAAAGCGACGTTCAGGTGCGCGGATCGGGTACGGTGTATCGAGTACTTCCTGATGATAATAAAGGCTCTCGACATCAGAAATTCATTTTGCGACTCGATAGCGGACAAACCTTGTTAGTCGCACATAATATTGACTTAGCGCCTCGTGTTCAGGGACTGGCAAAGGGCGATCGAGTTGAATTTTATGGTGAATATGAATGGAACAAGAAAGGTGGCGTAATGCACTGGACGCACAAAGACCCTCGTAATCATCACACTCATGGTTGGTTGAAGCATAACGGGAAAGTATACGAGTAAACACCTCCGAGACTTTTCCTTTCAAGGCTATAAGATAAAAAGGAATTTTGATGTTTAAGCTGGAAACTGACAGGTTGATTCTTCGAGATATGAGTCTCGAAGACGAGTGTGCCTTTGTTGCGATGTCTCAAGACGCTAAGTATCAGCGTTTCTATGATGAAAGTGATTGTGAACCTAACAAATATCGAGAGCTAACCCAGTTGTTTGTTGCACAGGCTTTGGAAGTACCACGCCAGTCCTATCAGCTAGCGGTTGAAAGCAAAGATTCGGGGAAGTTTATTGGAACCGTTTGTTTACGTCTTGAACGCGATAAACAAGCTTCAATGGGCTGTGCTTTCTCAAGGGAAATTCAGGGAAAAGGGCTTTCTATAGAAGCTTCTGAAGCCCTCGCTGATTTTGGTTTCTCAGAGTTAGGCATACACCGTATCTACGCTGAAACCATCAGCAAGAACTTGGCTGCGATTAAATTATGTAAGTCACTAGGAATGAAACAAGAAGCGTGTTTTAAAGATCATCGATTCTTCAAAGGTCAATGGTGGGATACAGTTGTGTTGGCGGTTCTACGTTCTGATTGGAAAAAGGCTTAGTGATGGAAAGTGGTATGCAGAAGCTAGATAGAGGGCTCGATCGAGAAGGGTTCATTCAAAATCTTTATTCGCCAAAGAACATTGCGCCTGAATTTCAAGAAGTGGTGTCAGCAGTCGTTGATTCGTTGCTAAGAGAACTTCCAAGTCAAGTTGATGGTATCTACTTGTATGGAAGCGTGCCTAGAGGAACGGCCATTGTTGGTCGCTCTGATTTGGATGTTTCTATCGTACTCGCTACGCCTGTTGGTCAGAGAGAAAAGGAAGTATTTAACCTACTTTCCGGCACCATACCCCAAACCTATCCGCAAGTGACCAAGCTTGATATCGATCCTGGCTTCCTGCGGGATGTTCTGCAACCCACGGAAAAGTATCACTGGCACTTTTGGATCAAGCATTGCTGCTGTTGTGTTTGGGGGAATGATTTATCTAATGAGTTCCCACTATACAAACCAAGCATTGAAATCGCTCAAGCTCTCAATGGTGACTTGTCTACTTTTCTTGAGCAAATGCCCTCGAGTTTCAAAACAATGACTGATGCGGATATCGTTAAGGTAATTGGTAAAAAGTTAGTGCGAGCGGCGTATTATTTTGTGGCTGAGCAAGACGGCAGTTGGTACACCAATCTGAGCCAGTGCGCTGCAGTCGCCAAGCGCTATTACTCCAATCAAAGCGACGATATTGAGCTAGCTCATCAATACGCTCTCGGAAATTTGATATCTAAAACAGAAGCTTTTGAATTGTATGAAAGGCTGAGTAAAAAGCTTGTTGTAAATTAAGCATTAACACAAGCTAGAACAACAAACTTAACTACCTTTGTAACGGCTTTAGGAAAATTAGATGGATGTCCACGAGTGTGTTTCTTTTATCATGCTGAAGGAATCGCAGGTATTACTAGAAAAGCGTAGTGAGTCTAGGGAGACCGATCCCGGTTTAATCACTATACCTGGCGGCCATATTGAACACGGTGAAAACCAGGTTCAGGCGCTGTTTCGTGAACTTGATGAAGAGCTTAATGTTGTTCCGATTGATTACCAATACTTGTGTTCGCTTTACCATCCTACGAAGGAACTTCAGTTGATTCATTATTTTATCGTGAGTGACTGGAAAGGAGATATCACCGCTCAAGAGACTGATGATGTTAAGTGGTATTCACTAGGTTCAGCTCCTGTTGGTATAGCAGCCGATGGTATTGCTTTGAAAGAAGTAGAGCGCGTGGGTAGGTATCTTTAGTTTGGATTCGATAAGATGTTTTGGACGTTTTTTGAGGGCTCAAAAACGGTGAAACCCCGATGTTGGTAGCATCGGGGTTTCGAATTTCTAGATTTCTCGACTGGTAAGATCGATTATCTTTTCTATGCAGAAGGCTGGATTAATCCAATCTTATTCCTTGGTAGGGAATTAGATGCGGATGAAGTCCATGTGCTCAACTTTTGGCTTGAACGCGTGACGTTGAACGTCTTGTGGCTTAACCTTAACTTCTGCGCCGTCAATCAGTAGAGTGATTGCTTCGTAGAATTCAGGCTTGTCCATTTGGTTGATCACGTCAGCGTGAACAAGTTCGATAGCTACAGCTTCAGCTTCGCCACCGTAGATTACAGCTGGGAATTTACCAGCGTGACGTAGGCGGCGGCTCGCACCTTTACCTAGTTCAGTACGTACTACTGCTTCAAATTTCATAGTTTTACTCTCAAATTAGTAAAAATTAACTTCACACCTCAATGCGACCTTGAGTGTGTGGTAATGCTTAAACATAAAAGTTCATGCTTAAGCGAGCGCGGATACTAACATCACATTCCAATATGAGCAAGTCAGAAGCCCATCTCAAAGTGAATTTCCTTCGATAATGGGTTCGTTTGGAGATAAAACGTTCGCTAACGCTTGTTTAGCGCATTTTACTCCCTTTTACATCGCAATCCTTATCTATTTATATCACTGCTAAATCATCAAGTTAATGAACGGAAAATGAATGTTTGCCTAAGACTTGGTTAAGTCTTAGTTCGTTAATCTTAGTGTTAATTAAACAGCAGAATGAATAGGTGAAAATATGAAACCGGTAAGCATTGTCGTAATTACGCTAAACGAAGAGAAACGCATTAGCCGCTTAATGGAAGAGTTGAGCGTGCAAACCCACCAAGAGTTTGAAGTGATTGTTGTCGACTCGAACAGTGAAGATAACACCAGAGAAGTGGCGCAAGCTTATGAAAACGCGTTGCCAAAATTAACGGTGCATCACATGGAAAACCGTGGTGTGAGCTTTGGCCGAAACACGGGTGCTTCATTGGCGCAATACAACCGAATCCTTTTCTTAGATGCTGACGTGAGCTTGCCTCGAAACTTCCTTGCGAAAGCGCTTTATGAACTAGAAGAGAAGAAGCTTGAAGTGGCGGGTGTGTACATGAGCTCGAAAGGTTTGCCGCTTGTACACAAGTTTGGTTACGGGCTATTTAACGCAGGCTTGTTTACTACTCAGTTCTTTTTCCCGACGGCGATTGGCTCATGTATTTTCTCGACTAAACGGGCGCATGATGAGATCGGCGGTTTTGATGAAGAGATCGTCCTGTGTGAAGATTGTGACTACGTAAAACGTGCGAGCAAAACATGGCGATTTAGATTCCTAAATATGACTTTTGGTTTTGACCCACGTCGCTTAGACCAAGATGGCGTTGTGAAGACAGGCTCTACTTATCTTAAAGCCAATGTAAGACGCTTCTTTAAAGGAGAAATGCGTAATAACGAGATGAACTACAAGTTTGGTCACTACAAAGAACAGTAAGCGTTGAGGTTGTTATGTTTGATGGACTAGGGTTGTTTCTGGGAGCATTGGGTGATGCTCTCATTGGCCCAAACCTATTTGTACCGGGAGAGCCGTTCTTTATCGCAGCGGGCTTTCAACTGTATTCAGGTGCATGGATGGCGTTGGTTTTGGTGATGCTAGGTGGTTTGCTTGGTGATCAACTCAGTTATTTCATTGGTTATAAATACGGTGTTAAGGTGCAACGAAGGCTCATTAAGTTTCGCCCTAAAACCAAAAGATTAATTGCGCGCTGCCGCTATCTGGTTGCTCGCAAAGGCACATACATCATTCTTTTTGCTCGTTTATTAGGGCCTATCGCTTGGGTTGTGCCATTTATAGCTGGCTCGCATCGTGTACCGTGGCGTAATTTTAGTGTGTTGGCGTTTATCGGTTTGGCCCTTGGTGGAGGGCAGTTCATTGCTTGGGGCATGTTACTGGCGCACGGCGTTGAAAACTTCCCGTGGCTTAATAGCCTTAAGATATTTATCTCGGAGCATAATAGCTTGATCGTTGGTGTGTTCGCGGTATTAGTCTTCACCATTATCGGTTACCGAATGAAGTGGCGATGCTTAGTACTTAAGTCTAGTGCGCTGTTGTTGGCGTGGGTATTGTTTGCGAACTACGCTCACTTTTTCTGGAAAGCGGATGACTTTCAGAATCAACCAGAGACGGCTCAAATAAACAAAGTCGACTGGAACTCGGTTACCTATAAAGCGTTCCCCGGTAAATCTTCGTTCTACTCGGCGCAAGCGATCAACGTAATTTATGTTGGAGCAACCCCAAGAGACTTAATGAAGCAATTAGGCTGGATAGAGAATCAAACCTTCTCTCGAAATGAGATTGAATGGGTTGGTTATCTCGCATTGCTTAGAGAAAAAACGCCGCCAGTGTCTGATTTATATTGGCGAGACAAGCCGCAAGATATGGCTTTTCAATTGCCGGGTAACCTGATGAAGCGCAGCCATATTCGTTGGTGGCGTGCAGGTGTTGATATTAAAACTAACCAGCCTCAGTGGTTAGGCGCAATTAGCTATGATGATGGCCTTAAAGTCACGCCTTACTCAGGCATTGTGACCGTGCTTCATAACATTGACCCTAATGTTGATGAAGAGCGAGATCGGCTTGCTAATCAGATACGAACGTTACTACCAGACATCGAGTTAGACAAGTACCCATTAGCAACGGTGGAAGTGATCAATGACGATCATGACTATTACACTGATGGCCGGGTATTAACGATTGGAGCAACGACCCTTAGTGATAATTCACAAACTTTGGATGTTGCTGTGAACGATATATAGAGTTGTATATAAGGTCGATAGAATTAAGCCCTAGCATTACGTTAGGGCTTATTGTGTTTAACTTTTACTTAGCTTGTTCAGCCTTTACTTACTTTAAGCACCAGAGAAGCTTTTAAGCCGCCCATTGAGCTCTTGCTGAGCGTTAGGCTGCCTCGGTAACTGTGTGCCATTTCATTTACGATATTAAGCCCTAAGCCTGTTCCTGGTGTGGTTTCATCAAGTCGGACGCCACGTTTGGTCACTTGCTCAAGCTTCTCTTCAGGAATGCCTTGGCCATCATCTTCAATCACCAACTCTATGTTGCCATCGTCGAGTTCATTTGCATGGACGCGAATAATGCTGCCCGCCCACTTGTAACTGTTCTCGAGTAGGTTGCCGACCATTTCATCAAGGTCGGTTTTTTCTACTGCCACTTCAATCTCAGAGTCTAGCTCGTTAATCATGGTGACTTCATTGGCAGCGTAGACTTTATCAAACGCCATTGAGATAGCTTCGACACGCTCACAAGGTGAAGACTTCACCGAAAGAATGTTCATTGCACCTGCCATACGAGCGCGGCCAAGGTGATAATCAATTTGGCTTTGAATCTGATGAATGGGCTGTTGCAGCAGTGCCTTGTCATCCTCTGGAAGTCGCTCTATCTCATTTTTTAGAACTGAAAGCGGTGTTTTCAACGCATGAGATAAGTTACCCGCGTGGTTACGAGCTCGTTCTAATAACTCTTGATAGTGAAAGAGCAGGGCATTGAGGTCAGAGACTAATGGAGAAACCTCTTTCGGGTAGTTATCGCTTAACCCTTGTTGCTCGCCGTTTCTTAGCATTACCAGTTCGCGTTGCATCTTGCTGAGCGGTAATAACGACCAACTGACTTGAATACCGATCAACATCAGCACGCCAACAAACAGCAACATTAGGATCAACCAGACTTGACCAGTAAGCTCTGTCAGTGTGGATTCTAATGGATCTTCATCAATACCAATGGTGATCGTGACAGGGTCGCTCAGTTCAGGCAGGTAGATATCTTGCTCGATGTAAATCAGCTTTTCTTTCTCTGGCCCTTTGACTGATGTGTGAATCGGTGAACGCTTGATGGTGAGGTCTTTATCCCATAGCGAGCGAGATCGAATGATCTGCTCTTGGGTAGCGGCGCGCCAATAAATACCACTGTAGGGCTGGTTGAACCTAGGATCAGACAGACGCTCTGCCATGATCAGGTTACCACTGTCATTGGTTTCGATATTGGCGGTTAACTCATCCATGGTTAAGCCAAGCTGCTGCTTCATGTCATCGACGAGGTAGTCGTTAACCAGTTTCGGAATCCCGACACCAGCCGCTAATATCATCGCACCTAGCCAAAAAGCCGCAGCAAGGAGCAAGCGGCTTTTTAAACTGATGTTTTTAAGTGTTCGTTTCTTTAGATTCATGCATTTCCAACCTGCCTTTGCTCATCGTAACTTATCGTATTGCGATGATCAGAACAGGCTGTCCACTTAATTAATGGTTGCTCTTGGCGTGATTGACGACTGAGCTATTCAGCATTCAGTTGGTAGCCAAGGCCACGAACGGTTTTGATGATCTTTGGTGCGATTTTCTTACGAATACGACCGATGAACACTTCAACCGTGTTTGAGTCTCGGTCGAAGTCTTGCTTGTAGATATGCTCAACCAACTCAGTGCGCGAGATAACCTTGTTTTGGTTATGCATGAAGTACGCGACAACTTTATATTCCAGCGCCGTGAGGCTAACTGCTTGACCTTGCCACAACACTTTAGAACTGCGTGTGTCTAGGCTTAGATCACCGATTTGAAGTATCGGAGCAGCACTGCCTGATGCTCGGCGCAGTTGAGCTCGGATACGGGCAATCAGCTCGACCATCTCAAATGGCTTAGTTAGGTAGTCATCAGCACCGGCGTTCAAGCCCTCAACACGTTGAGTTAGCGTGTCACGAGCACTTAAGATAATCACTGGCGTGTTGATGTTTTCGTCTCGAATGCCTTTTAATACCGTTAGGCCGTCAAGCTTAGGTAAACCTAAATCGAGGACAATCGCGTCCCATTCTTCTGACGTTGCACGGTAGAGTGCGTCGATACCATCTTGAGAGAGCTCTGGAACCCAGTCGGCCCCCTCAAGTGTTTCAATAATTTGTTGGCCCAAACGAGGCTCATCTTCAACGACTAAAATTTTCATAATTGTTCTTCTAATTTCTTCTAATGACTGTTCGTCGTGCTTAGCTCTTCGTCGTACGTAACTAGTCGCCGTGTTTAATTGCGTCTTTAAAGTTGCGGCCTTTGATCATAAGCATTTCTAACGTCTCAGCGTTGTATTCGACTTTGATGATGTTGTTTTGGTAATTGATTTTTAGTTCATACACCCAAATGTCGTCATCTTCTTCTAGTTCTACTTTAATGATTCTGCCATGAAGATCGTTTTCAACCGCCGCATACATTTCTGAGAAAGGGCGAATGTAGCCTTCTCGTACGGCTTCATAGACTTCGTCTTGATCTTCTTCAAATTCGATGCTGGTTCCTGCTTTATGAACGTCCTGCACTAATTCATGACCATTATGATGTGAGTCAGCCCATGCGCCAGCAGAAACAAATAAGCCTAAGCTTATAGAAAACAAAGAAATCATAGCTTTACTAAACATAGCGAATCCTAGAGAAGGTTGATAGCGTTCAGTATAAAAAAGTAATTCTGAACAGAAAGTGAACCTGATTAATAATGAGAATTTGATACCGAAAAACTTAACGCTTAAATGGCGCAGGCTTTAATACATAAGATTAATTGCCGAGTGTTAAGAACGTAAGACTTACTTTTATTCTTAACCTTAACGCTGCTGTAGTTCGTCTTCGAATATCTTGTCTCTCATTTTCCAAAAGCGTCCGACTTTACGGGCAATCACGAATTGAGGTGGGCGGAATCTATGTTGGTGAGCAACCACTTTCGTCGGTGAGGCTTCTTCGAAAGGGCGATGTCTGTCTGCAAGGTGAGGGCGAACAAACTGGTCTTTGAAGTTCTGCTTCTGCTTTTTGCTGGTTAATGACCAAAACTCATGCACTTGCGCTTGGTTTTCTCCGCGATAGGTGACCTTAAGTTGTGATTTACCTTTGTCGTCCTTGAGAACGTTAAGATCCATCTCTAAACACTCAAACACCAACGCATCTTTTAGGTTTAACGCTTCCTTAAGCTTTTTATCTGGGTCGACCAAGGTGGCATCGCACTCATGGCAAATGCGCGCGGCAATGTCGTTGTCAGCGCCGCATTCACCGCAGTATTTGGCTCGGAAGCGATAATTACAGTGTTCGCGCTCGCCCGTGTCTTCATCGGTAAAGTAGCCTTGGCATTTACGGCCAAAATGCTCGAGCAAGAAGCCATTGCTGTCTAGCTTGCCCCAGAAGTTATTGTTGAAGCCGCATGCAGGGCAGGGGATAGTGATGATTTCACTGTCTGAGTCGGGTTTAGGGTCGCCCACTTCAGGTTGGTAAAGATCGTAACTGTTGCCTGCATAGTCGAGCACCAAACACTCTTTTTTACCCGGAGATAGGCGTAAGCCACGGCCAACGATTTGTTGATACAAACTGATGGATTCTGTCGGGCGCAAAATCGCGATTAAATCGACGTGTGGCGCATCAAAACCTGTGGTTAATACCGATACGTTAACCAAAAACTTGATTTTACGTTCTTTGAAGTCGCTGATAATTTGGTCACGTTCGAGAGTTGGTGTATCACCAATCACAATTGAAGCTTCACCTTCTGGCAATAAGCCGAGGATCTCTTGCGCGTGTCGAACGGTCGCAGCGAATACCATGATGCCTAGCTTGTCTTGGGCTAGGTGAATAATCTGATCGACAATCTGTGGGGTCGCTCGTTTCGATTGCTCGATCACCATGTCGAGTTCTGCTTCTTTGTAGCGACCAGTGCTCGCGGGCTTTAACTGCGAAAAGTCATAGCTCAACACGGGTGCATCAATCATGCGTGCAGGAGTTAAGAAACCTTCATCGAGCAGGTAACGAATCGGCAGCTCAAAGATACAGTCGCGGAAGAAACGTGGCTCATCTGAACGCACTTGACCGCGAGTGTGGTATTGATAAATCCAACCCATCCCAAGACGATATGGGGTCGCTGTTAATCCAAGCACCTTGATGCCCGAATTATTCTCGTGTAAGTGAGTGATGACTTTCTGATAACTACTGGTCTTTTCATCGGGAACACGGTGGCATTCGTCGATAACCAACAGCGAAAATTGGTTAGAGAATGAATCGAGATTTCGCACCACAGATTGCACCGAAGCAAACACGACTTGTTGGTCGGTCTCTTTGCGTCCTAAACCCGCAGAGAAAATCGAGCCTTTCAGCCCGTAACCTTCATACTTTTCATGGTTCTGTTCAACCAACTCTTTTACGTGAGCAAGCACCAACACTCGACCTTTCGCAAGCCTTGCTAACTCTGCAATCACAAGGCTTTTTCCTGCACCTGTCGGAAGCACGAGCACTGCCGGAGTTTGGTGTTTTCTGAAGTAATGAATCACTGATTTTACAGAATCAGCTTGGTACGGGCGGAGTGTATACATATCGCGTCTTGTAAGAAGGAAAACAAATAGTGTGAAATAGCTCAACTAATTGAGCAAAGGTGACTATAATACCCGACTTAGATTAGTTGAGGTATTCATGCGTTTAGATAAATTTCTGTGCGATGCATTAGGCGTCACTCGAAGAGAAGCAACACACTTATTAAAATCCAAGGCAGTGACAGTAAATGATGTCATTCAAAAAAGCGGCTCACTCAAGGTAACTGAAGAGTGCGTTGTGGAATGGCAAGGCAATGAACTGAATGTTCACGGCCCACGTTACATCATGCTTTATAAGCCAGAAGGCTTTGTTTGTTCGCATGAAGATGGCGCAAATCGTATCGCGTTTGAATTACTTGATGAAATCAAAATGGACAAGCTGCACTTTGCTGGTCGTCTAGATATTGATACAACAGGTCTTGTGTTGATTACAGACGATGGTAAGTGGTCTCACCGTATCACTTCGCCAAAGCACAAGTGCGAGAAGACGTACCGTGTGTGGTTGGTTGAACCTGTTGAAGACGATTACGTTGAAAAATTCAAAGAGGGCATCCAGCTTAAGAGCGAAGATGGCCTAACACTTCCTGCACACCTAGAAGTTCGTGCAGAGCGTGAAGTGCTGCTAACGATTCGAGAAGGCAAATACCACCAAGTTAAACGTATGTTTGCTGCTCTTGGTAACAAGGTAGAAGCACTACACCGTGAACGTATTGGCGAAATTGAGATGGACGAATCTTTAGAGTTAGGTGAATACCGTTACCTAACGCAAGAAGAAGTCGATTCAATCTGGAAGTAGTCCTTAGCTAGAAGTTGCTCTTAACAAGAAATTGTTCTTAACAAGAGACCACTTTTGCTGGAAATAGCCCTTTCGTTGTAAAGCCGACCATGGATAGCGTCGGCTGATGATGTTGACTGGTACTAGGAAAGTCTCAGCCAATCTTTGACTCGCGTACTCACGCTAGTCCCTAGCTCTATCAGTTGAACATTCGGAGAACCATGCAAACATCGACCTCACAGAGCCAAAGCTCCCAACTAGAAACACCTCAATTAGGCTTAGTGCTGTTTTTGATTCTAGGTGCGATTGGTGCACTTACTCCGCTAGCCATTGATATGTATCTGCCAGCGATGCCGACCATTGCTAAAGATCTTGGTGTGACGGCGGGGGAGGGACAAATCACGCTAACAGCCTATACCGCAGGGTTCGCGCTGGGGCAGTTGCTGCATGGCCCGTTGGCGGATAGCTATGGTCGCAAGCCTGTACTGCTTATTGGTGTGTTCTTGTTTGCTATCGCTTCTATGGTGAGTGCGACAACTCATGGCATTGAAGCGCTGACTTACATCCGTACCGCTCAAGGTTTTGCTGGTGCTGCGGCGGCCGTTATCATCCAAGCGGTGGTAAGAGATATGTTCGATCGTGAAGATTTCGCAAGAACCATGTCTTTCGTTACTTTGGTGATGACAGTTGCGCCATTGGTTGCTCCGATGATTGGCGGTTACTTAGCGTTGTGGTTCGGTTGGCGTTCAATTTTCTGGGTTCTGGCTATTTTTGCGGTGATCGTGATTCTGGCGGTATCGATGAAGATCCCAGAAACGCTTCCTGCAGAAAACCGACAACCATTGCGCTTTAAAACAACGATTCGTAACTATGCTCGACTGTGTAAGAACCCAACGGCGATGGGCCTGATTTTCTCTGGTGCATTCTCATTTTCAGGGATGTTTGCGTTCTTAACGGCAGGTTCATTCGTTTACATCGATATCTATGGCGTTCGCCCTGATCTGTTTGGCTACCTGTTCGGCTTGAATATTGTTGCTATGATCTTGATGACGAGCATCAACGGTCGAATCGTTAAGAAAGTGGGCTCTCACGCTATGCTCAGAGTCGGCTTAACCATTCAACTGTTTGCAGGCTTAGGTCTGTTAGTTGGTTGGATGTTAGATATCGGTTTGTGGGGTATTGTGCCATTCGTGATGCTGTTTATCGGCACACTGTCTACCATTGGTAGTAACTCAATGGCACTGCTTTTAAGCGGATACCCGAATATGGCCGGCACAGCTTCTTCGCTTGCAGGCACATTAAGATTTGGTACTGGTTCTGTAGTGGGGGCAATTGTTGCCATGCTACCAAGTGACACTGCAGGGCCAATGGCTATGATGATGGCAGCATGTGCAATACTGTCAGCATTACTATATTGGACATTAGGAAAGAAGGCATAATGTCAAAATACTATATTGAAATTCAGAAGTTAGTGAACGATGCGCTGGACGAGCTGTATGCTCTGCATAAGTCTGGTAAAGCGATCGACGCACCTATCGCGAACAACCTTTATCTTGTTCGTTGGGTAACAAAAGCGATTAAATCTCAAGCTTATGATCGCGTGATTGTGCCTGATTTAGTTCGCTGGCAGAAACAGGGTCGCTCAAAAGGCAACAACTCTGATTTAACTTTTACCTTTAAACGTATTTCTGCGTTTTACGGACGTTTTTTCCCTGAAGGCGAAGAGCCTAAAACGCTAAAAGACAGTGATGTTGAAGCGTTCATGGACAAAATGTACGAGATGGGTTGGAGCGTATCGAGTGAAGACGAGCTAACGACTGGCGGCAAGATTCAATTCTTCACCGATGGCGAGCACTCTTTTGCTTTATGCGGTAAACAGTGTGACGACTCTTTCGACGGGGAGTTGATGGTTAAGCCAATGAACTGGTTTGTTCGTGGCAACCATGCTGAGTTCATCCAAGCGGCGATGGAAGCGGGCTTCATGCTTCACAAAGTAACGGACTATAAGTCTGCGGTGAAGTATCACGGTGAATACATCGTTTACCCTGCTAACCAAGGCAACCAACTGGCTGAGATCCCAATTAGCGTTATCGGCTAATAGCGGATTCGAGATGAGAGATACGAAGAGCGGAATTATCCGCTCTTTTTTGTCTCTCATAGCGCGTGTCGCTAATTTGCTGTTAAGTCTTTTCGCATCCCGTTACCCGAATCTCGCATCTGCTTTTAATCCTGTTCTTTAGCTTGCTTCTCAATTGCCTTCACCATGCCTTTAAAAATAAACAGGTGGGCTGGCATCATAGCAAACCAATACAGTAACCCTAGAAACCCCTTTGGATGCCACCAAGCCGAGATATTCAGCTCGCGAGAGTCACCGTGGTCAGAGACAGTAATCTCGAGTCGCCCTAAACCGGGGCCTTTCATACCGAAAAGCAGAGATAAAAACTGATTCTCTTCACAGCGAATGACCTTCCATGAATCGATTTTGTCACCGACTTTTAGGTTGGGCCCTTCTGGCATTTGTCGAACCGGTACACCGCCACCGAAAAGAACATCCAACCATTCGCGTGTGCGCCATAAAGTGTTAGCAAAGAAGTAACCTTGCTTCGGGCTTCCGATTTGCTGAGCAACATGCCAAAGCGATTCCAATGAAGCGCTTGAGGTGATACTTGCGCCTGTTTTCTTCGGGTAATAGCCATACCCAGCTTGCCAGCGTTTGAATGCGGTTTTATCAAAGCCCCATACATTGCTTTTGACAAAGTTTCCTTCAGCGTGAATGGCTTGTTCAACCATATTTTCGAACGAGATAAGCTTCTGAGGGTACTTTTCTCTAATGATGGTCGAACTGGCGATGAAGTCGTGCTTTAAGCCTGCAAGTAGTGCTCTACCTATGTTAGACGGTACAGAAGTCACCACACCTAACCAATATGAAGCAATCTTTGGTGTCAGTAGCGATGTCGCCCATAGTCTGAGTGGACGATCGGCGGTTTTAGCAATATGAGCAAATTGGTTTCGGTAAGAGACAATATCCGGCCCGCCAACCTCAAAGGTTTGGCTTTCGCTAGGCGTGTCTTGTGCGAGTTTTAGTAAATAGTGGTTCAGGTTCTGCAAAGCAATCGGGTTGGCTTTAGAGTCAACCCATTTTGGCGCAATCATAATCGGCAAGTTGTACACGAAATCTCGCATGATCTCGAATGCCGCAGATCCTGGGCCAATGATCACGCCAGCTTGAAGTTCGGTAACGGGTACAGGCCCTTTACGAAGCAATTCGCCGGTTTTCTTTCTCGCTTGAAGGTGCTCTGAATCACCAGTCTGAGGCTGTAAAGAACTCAGGTAGATGACGTGTTGATTCTTTGGCCCAAGAGCAAAAACAAAGTTACGGGCTAAGTTCAGCTCATAATCGATAAAGTCGTGGCCTTCCGCCATGCCATGGACGAGAAAGAAGATAAGATCAAAGTCGGGGACTAAGGCTTGTGTCGCAGCTTGATCGGCCAGATCAAGATACTCAAGCGATAAGCTTTCGTGAGGCTCGGTCCGTGCCTTTAAATAGTCGATATGCCTTGCTGCTGCCGTGACTTGATAGCCTTGCTCAAGCAGGAGAGGGAGGAGTTGCGAACCAACATATCCAGAAGCGCCTAAAACCAGTACTTTCTTCATTGTTACTCCATTTATATCTGTGGTTAAAAACCGAACATTGATATAATAGCGCGATATTTATCTTTATTCATCAATACGTTCCGTTTAGGTATCTCTCTATGTTGCTCTCTTCAATTATTCATCACACACGAGGTGATTTTGTTCGCAGGCTTATTGCGATTGCACTGCCCATCACCTTGCAGAGCATTATGTTTTCAAGCCGAGGCTTGGTGGATGTATTGATGTTGGGCCAACTTGGCGAAGCAGACATCGCAGCTGTGGGGGTGGCGAGCCGAGCGATGTTCGTGACGACCATTATGTTAGTTGGTGTTACCACGGGTGGCGCGTTGTTGACGGCACAATACTGGGGAGCGGGGGACAAACAAGGCGTGAGAGAAAGTACCGCTCTGACCTGGTTGGTTTCGACGTTGTTTGCCTTACTGACTATTGTTTTCTTTGTCTCTTTCCCAGCGCAAATCATGGGTGTGACGACAGACTCTCAAGAAGTCATTAACTTGGGTATGGAATACATCGTTATCACTTCATTTAGCATGCTAGCGGTATCGTGTGTCAGCAGTATGGCTGTTGGCTTGAGAGCGATGCATAAACCAGGGCTCAGTACTTTCTTTAGTGGTATTGGCATCCTTTCTAATGTGTTCTTAAACTGGGTACTGATCTTTGGTAATTGGGGCTTTCCTGCTCTTGGAATAAAAGGCGCAGCGATTGCGACGGTAATGAGTGGGGCTATTGAAGTAGCGACCTTGTTTGGTTACCTCTATTTCTCTAAACATTTATTAGCCTTTAAATTCTGTGATATCAAAGCGGCAGCGACCGTTGAAAAAGTGATTCGCTTTTTGAAGTTATCGTTGCCGACGACGTTTAATTTCTTAGCTTGGGCTGGTGGTCTTTTTGCTTATCACGCAATCATGGGGCAATCAGGTGTACAAGGTTTGGCGGCACTGTCAGTAATGACGCCGGTTGAGTCTATCTCGTTGAGTCTATTGATTGGCATGTCGAATGCAGCTTCTGTTTTGGTCGGGAATCAACTTGGCGCAAAGAATAATGAAGCGGTTTACTATCAAGCTCTCGGCCTAACCATTTTGTGTTTCTTGACCAGTATTGTTGTGGCGGTCTTCCTTTATTTTGTGCAAGTACCAATACTTAATGCGTTCAGCGCGTTGACTGAAGAAACCAGAGCACTCTCAGAGAAGTTTATTCTGATCCTCTGTGTGGGTATTGTCATTCGCTCGGTGCCATTGACTGTGATCGTTGGTGTGTTGAGAGCGGGTGGTGATGTGAATTTCTGCCTCTATCAAGATTTGATTGCTCAGTGGGTGATCGGTATCCCATTGGCAGCCATCGCGGCTATCTATTTTAAGTTTCCACCTGAGTGGGTATATCTGCTTTTCCTAACGGAAGAAGTCCTCAAGTGGGGCGGGTCGCTCTATCGCATGAAAACAAGAAAATGGATTAAAAACTTGATAGGAAGTTGAAGTAGGGCGCACCAATCGCATCACTTTATCGTTGGCGTGTGATCTATCTTTCAAAATACTTCCTCCTAACAGGGAATTAGTGTAGATTCTCCTTCCAAATTCTAACTAATGCGAGCTGTTTAATGTTAAAGCTGTCAGACCTATGTAAAGGCTATGTCGATGGGGGGGAGTTTCACCCTGTTTTGCAAGGTGCTGAATTAACATTAAACCAAGGTGACCAGCTGGCATTAATGGGAGAAAGCGGTTCAGGTAAAAGTACTTTACTGAATCTTATCGCGGGCTTAGACCTAGCGGACTCAGGTGAAATCGCTTTTCCTCACTTCAATATGCACGACTCAACCGAGCGTGACCGCACCGCTTATCGCAGAAACAACATTGGCCATATTTTTCAGCAATTCAACTTACTGCCAACGTTAAATATTGCCGATAACATCCGTTTTTGCCGCCAGTTAAAAGGCTTACCTGAAGACAAAGGTCTCTGGAGACAGATTCTCTCTGCTTTAGATCTTATGCCTTTACTTGGCCGTTACCCTGAAGAAGCGTCTGGTGGCCAACAACAACGTGCGGCCATTGCGCGTGCGCTGTATATGGAACCAAAAATATTGCTGGCCGATGAGCCGACCGGTAGTTTAGATGAGCGTAATGCAGAAGCGGTAATGCGTTTGCTGACCTCTTTGGCTCGTCAATTAGAATGTACGTTGCTGTTGGTAACACACAGTGAAAAAGTAGCTCTGCATATGGATGGTAGGATCCGTCTGCAAGGAGGGCAACTGCATGTTATGGCCCGTAGTTAAGGCACTACTCGGTCACTATCGACGTTACCCACTGCAGATTATTTTGGTATGGCTTGGTTTAACCCTCGGCGTATCACTTTTGGTTGGTGTTACTGCTATCAACCAACACGCCAAGCAAAGCTATGCGCATGGCGAAAAACTCTTTTCGAATCCTCTTCCTTACCGTATTCGACCAAAACACAACGCCAATAAAATCCCGCAAGGCTTTTATATCCAACTTCGCCGTGAAGGTTTTCAACAGTGTTCTCCTCTTGATCACCATCGTATCACTGATGAAAATGGCGCAAACTTCATGGTTGTCGGTATAGATCCTGTTTCTATGCTTCAGCTACAACCTGGTATAGCGTTAAAAGATCTCACCGCTTTGAATCTCATGAAGCCACCATATCCAATCCTTGTCAGTGATGATCTTGCTGAACACATGGAATGGCACAACGGCGATTACATCCCTTTGATGGATGGTTCTGAACTTGGTCCTGTGGTTGTTGATCAAAATAATATGATTAATGGTACAAGGTTGATTGCGGATATCTCCTTGCTCCGAATGCTTAAACGCAGTGCTGGGCTTTCAGTGATTGCTTGTTCAGACATGCCCACTGAGAAGTTTGAACGTCTTAAAAATATGTTACCTAATGGTTTGACGATCTCTCGTAGCTCTAAGGCAGAGCTTGAGTCGCTGACCAGTGCGTTCCACTTAAACCTAAAAGCGATGGGTATGCTGTCGTTTGTGGTTGGTTTATTTATTTTCTATCAAGCGATGTCGTTGTCATTTATTCAGCGCCAACCGTTAGTCGGAATCTTAAGACAAACAGGTGTATCGGGCTGGCAATTGGCTAAAGCGCTTTGCTTAGAATTGTTGATATTGGTCGTACTGAGCTGGATCTGCGGTAATGTATTCGGTGTCATGTTAGCCAACCAATTGTTACCAGCGGTATCTTCAAGCTTAGGCGACTTATACGACGCCAACGTTGGCTTAACGATCGACTGGAATTGGCGATGGAGCGGCTACAGCTTATTGATGGCGTTACTTGGTGCGTTTTTAGCGTGCGCTTGGCCATTGGTGCGCTTGCTTAGATCACAACCGATTCGTTTGACCTCTCGCTTATCTTTGATGCGCTTTGCGGGTACGGAGTTTACTTGGCAAGCATTGATTGGCTGTGGTTTCTTGGTTGCTGCTGTCGCCGTGTATCAAGCCCCTCAGACTCAAGAGACGGGTTTTGCGATTATCGCGCTAATGCTGATCAGTGTGGCGCTATTTACCCCGTTTTTGATGTGGAAGTTATTTAACAGCCTCTCTTATTCGTTGCGCTGGGTTCGTGCTCGCTGGTTCTTTGCTGATGCAGCTTCCAGTATGAGCTACCGTGGCGTGGCGACGATGGCGTTTATGTTAGCCTTAACAGCCAATATTGGTGTAGAAACCATGGTCGGTAGCTTTAGAGATACCACTGATAAATGGCTAACACAGCGTTTGGCTGCCGATCTGTATATCTACCCAACCAACAATGCCGCTGCTCGTATGAGTAATTGGTTATCTGACCAACCTGAAGTGGATTCGGTTTGGTGGCGTTGGGAGAAAGATGTGGCGTCTCCAGTCGGTAGTATTCAGGTGGTCAGTACGGGGCCTTCTGAAGGTGAGCTAGAAGCGCTGACGATCAAATTAGGTATTCCGAATTACTGGTATCACTTACATCACTCTAAAGGCGTGTTGATCAGTGAATCGATGTCTCTCAAGCTGGGGATTCGCCCTGGCGACTACATTGACCTCTATGATAGTCTCGGCTCTGGTTGGCAGGTTGTCGGTGTTTATTACGATTATGGTAACCCTTACCATCAAGTCATGATGTCGCATCGAAACTGGCTGTATGGGTTTGCAGGGCGGGGTAATGTCGGCCTTGGGGTAATACTCAAAGACGATGTGAATTCATTAGGGCTTCGCAGCCGATTAGAAAGCGTATTCAGGCTTGGCTCCGAGCGCGTTTTCGATAACAACAATATTCACAGTCAAGCAATGCGGGTGTTCGATAGGACGTTCGCGATTGCAGATACATTAGGTAACATCACCTTGGTTATCGCCGTCTTCGGTATTTTCTTTGCGACGGTTGCGGGAGAAGTGTCTCGCCAAAGGCATATTTCCTTGCAGCGCTGTTTGGGTGTCTCGGCGAAAGAGCTGATCCTGACAGGTAGTTTGCAGTTGTTTGTGTTTGGGCTTATTTCCTCCTTAATTGCGATTCCGCTCGGATTGGCGTTAGCGAGCCTAATTGTTGATATCGTGATAAAGCAGTCTTTTGGGTGGTCACTCGAGTTACAAGTGATTCCTTGGGACTATTTGCAGACATTTGCATGGGCCATGGCAGCATTGATGCTAGCTGGTGCTTTACCAGTGATGAGAATGATTCGGAACACTCCGATGAAGTCACTGAGGGATGCGCTTTAGTATGTTTTTACGGAATACTTCAACTAAGTTAAGACAACGAATTCTGTCTTCTCTGCTATTAATCAGTTTCTTCGGCATCTTTTTAAGTGTTTGGGGTTATTACTCCTATTTCATCGATCCTGGTGAAAAGGGCGTGAATGAAGTTAACTCAATATTGGTTAATGAACACTTCAATGTGTTCGAACCTGTTTTGCCAGACCGTAATGTTTCGCTACCACAAGATTTTAAGTTCCACCCAGAGTTTCAGCACGAGTGGTGGCATTACTTTGCATCTTTGAAAGGTGATGATGGTAAAGACTATTCGGTCCAGTGGAGCTTTTTCCGTATCGCAACGGATGAACGTGAAACACCAGGGTGGCAAAGCCCTCAAGTCTATATCTCAAATGTAGTGGTCTCTTCTAAGTCCAAAGTATGGAAAGAACAGCGCATGGCTCGTGGCGGTATTGGCCAAGCGGGAATGACTAATCGTCCATTCAGACTTTGGATTGATAACTGGAACTGGCGTGCACTCGGCAACACCCCATTCCCCGGGCGCCTTCAAGTGCAAACTGATACGTTTGGACTAGAACTCGACACCATTGCAAAAGGGCCCTATGTGCTCAACGGCGATAACGGTTATCAGAAAAAGCACGACTTATTACCTGTCGCGTCTTATAACTTCAGCGCTCCATTTTTATCGTTGAGCGGTGTGTTGAACCTAGACGGCGTTACCAAGGAAGTGGAAGGAACTGCGTGGGTACATAAAGAGTGGGGCAGTGGCTTACTTGGAGTGGGCCAACAAGGTTGGGATTGGTTTGTATTTAACCTCGATGACGGCACAGCGCTGAGCATTAACCGCTATCGTCATAACCAACAGTTGCCTTACATATTCGGGACATTAGCAACGCGCTCAGGCAAAGTTTACCAATTAACGGAATCCGACATTTCCATTCAACCATTGCAAAATACAACGTTGATGAATGGAAGACGGATGCCTTTGCAGTGGATCATTAACGTCCCTAAGCATGATATCAACCTCACAACGCGTATTATACGCAGGGATATGTGGCTTCCATTTGTCATACCATATTGGGAAGGGCCGATTAAGGCGAGCGGGAGCCATGAAGCGACAGGCTTTATGCAGTTAACTGGCTACTAAAAAACACCTAAGGCTATAATTTGATAGCCTTTTTTTATGCCTGCGCCTTTTAGCGTCCCCCAATGAATTGTGCATACAGGTTCGATGATCTCATCTATACTTAATTCATGGTGCATAACAACATTATGGAATATACGACGTATTGTTTAGTATTTGTAGGAAAAACCGAAGTTAAACATCCGAAGAAGTGATTATCTATCGATTACGCTTGGATATAAACTCATGGTTATTCTTTGTTATTCGTTTATTTAAATAATAAATATAAGGGCGAAATCATGACCGACGTCATCCGTGACTTCTTTAAAATGGAATCTGCTGGCGGCATCATACTAGTCATCGCTGCGGCGATCGCAATGTTTGTAGCAAACTCACCACTGAACGAAATGTACCAAGGCGTATTGCATAGTTACGTTCTTGGTATGTCTGTGTCTCACTGGATTAACGATGGCTTAATGGCTGTCTTCTTCCTTCTAATCGGCTTAGAAGTTAAGCGCGAACTTTTAGAAGGCGCATTAAAGTCTAAAGAGACAGCAATCTTCCCAGCTATCGCAGCCGTTGGCGGTATGTTAGCTCCTGCACTTATTTACGTGCTATTTAACTCAAGTAACCCTGAAGCGCTTCAAGGTTGGGCTATCCCAGCAGCGACTGATATCGCATTCGCATTGGGTATCATGGCTCTTCTTGGTAACCGTGTACCGGTAAGCTTGAAGGTATTCCTGCTAGCACTGGCAATTATCGATGACCTAGGTGTTGTTGTTATCATTGCTCTGTTCTACTCAGGCGACCTATCAACACTTGCACTTACAGTTGGCTTCATCGCGACTGGTGTGTTGTTCATGCTAAACAACAAGCATGTAACTAAGCTGAGTGTGTATCTCATTGTTGGTGCAATTCTGTGGTTTGCAGTATTGAAGTCTGGTGTTCATGCAACGCTGGCTGGTGTAGTGATTGGTTTTGCTATCCCACTGAAAGGCAATAAAGGTGAACATTCTCCGCTGAAGCATCTAGAACATGCTCTGCACCCATACGTCGCTTTTGCAATCTTACCAGTCTTTGCTTTTGCAAACGCAGGTATTTCATTGGAAGGTATCTCAATCTCAAGCCTAACAGGTATGCTACCGCTTGGTATCGCTATGGGTCTATTGATTGGTAAGCCTCTTGGTATCTTTGCATTCAGCTGGGGTGCGGTGAAATTGGGTGTTGCTAAGCTCCCTGAAGGTGTGAACTTTATGAACATCTTCGCAGTATCTGTCCTGTGTGGTATTGGTTTTACAATGTCTATCTTTATTTCATCACTAGCATTTGGCCCAACGAATGTAGAGTTTGACACACTAGCTCGACTAGGCATCCTGATGGGATCTACAACAGCTGCAATTCTAGGTTACTTCCTGCTAAGCGTTTCTTTACCGAAAACAGCAAAGCAACAAGAAGTAAAACTATAATCAGCGGTAGGCTCGTTTAACGGCGAGCCTATTCACTGATTAACAAGCTAACTTCTGAGTAGCAAGACGAGTCACAGAATCATCCTCCCCGATTCATGTGACAGCAAAGAACAAAAAAGCCGTGATAGGGTTTCCTATCTCGGCTTTATTGATCCTAACTGCTAGTATTTTTAGTTTGGTTAGTTATTGATGATCTAAAACTCCTAGATTCAACTCATTATTTTGATCGGCATGAATTGCGGATCGTTTTGGATGACCAGAGTGACAGTGTCATGTTATTTTTCTAGCGTGGTAAATATGGTCCACTCCTCGACGATCTGCTCATTCAGCCCGACAACCGTTGCTGTTACTCGACGGTTCAGTGCATGAGAAGTAGCATCGTTGCCATCGCTCTCTAAGCGGTTTTCACCGTAACCGACAACTCTTACTCGGCTCGGGTCTATACCATTCGACAATAATTCATCTTCAACGTGGTGAGCGCGCTTCTTTGATAACTCTAAGTTGTATTCACTCGCGCCGACTTTACTGGCGTAACCTTGAATTTCTATCGATGCACTTTGGTAGGTTTCTAAGAACTCAGCCATGGTAGTGATTTGATCTGAGAAGATAGGGTTAACTTCATAAGAGTCATTGGCGAAAAGGATGTTCAGCTGTCTGATTTCTTCTGAGCGTATAGTCTCGCCACAACCTTCATTATCAACTAATGACGCTCTAGGTGTACTTGGGCAGGTATCTCGTGCATTGACCACCCCATCATTATCATCGTCTTGCAGGTCTGAAATTTGCTCCGCTTCTGGCGTTTCTATATAGGGCTCTTCATTTTGGCTAGAGCATGCACATAGCGTTATCGTTAATGCGGAAAGCAATAAGTAAGGTATTTTCATCATTAATACTCCACGGCCGTTGTCCACTCGTCTGGAATGTCGACCAGTAGAGCGTTCAATAGAGAGCCTGTCGCGTTCATTACACGGTATTTAGCGTACTGTTCAGAGTAATGCGCATCTAAGTAATCTTTACGGGCTTCAAACAATTCGTTTTCAGTGTTAAGCAGGTCAAGGAGTGTACGTTTGCCGATTCGATATTGTTTCTCATAAGCGATAACGGTTTCTGACGCCGAATCCACGTGATCAGACAAGAAGTTCTTTTGTTGCAACGTCAGATCCAATGCACTCCAAGATAGGCGAAGGCCTTCTTCCACTTGTCGATAAGCACGATCTCTTAGATCCTTCGCTTTATTAAGTTGGTAAGCTGCAGCTTCTGAATTAGCACTATCGGTACCACCGTTGTAGAGGTTGTATCGCATTCTTAACATTGCCAACGTCTCTTGGCTCGAACCTTCATCGCCTCCCGCATCATCGCGCCATGATTGAGATGCCTCGATAGAGAAAGTAGGGTAGTTAACCCCTTTTGATTGTTTGTACTGGAAGTGCGCCGAATCGACATCTGCAGTTGCGACTTTGATTACCGGGTGTTGGTCCAGAGCATTAACAAGGGCGTCTGACAATGACAGAGGAATCATAGAAATATCGGCTCTTGGGTAGACCAAGCCAAGCGGTTCTTGACCCACTATTCTTCTAAATTGAGTGTGGGTATCAATTAGGTTGTTCTGTGCGGCTAATAAATTGCCGTGCGCTTTTGCAATCCTAGCTTCTACTTGAGATACATCTGCGGTTGAGCCTATGCCTGAGGCTGCTCGTTTTTTGATGTCTTTATAGATTTTCTTGTGGATAGCAAGGTTACTTTCCGAAAGGGCTAAAACTTCAGTTGCTTTGACTGCATCCAGGTAGATCTGTGTGACCTCTAGCGCTTTGTCTTCGGCATCCGCGAGTAATTGTAAGCGAACCGATTCCGCTTCTGCGGCAGTACGGTCAATATCATTGAGAGTCGATGAACCATCCCACAGCAACTGAGTGAGGGAAATCGTCGCTTCCTTTCTTGTGAGATCGGTATCGGGGCCGTTATTTGGTGCAGGGTTTATGCCTTCGTAACCAATACCAGCATCCAGGTCGATACTAGGTCTATAAGCACCACCTGCGGCGTCATTTCGTTTCCGTACACTCACAAACTCATTAAAGATACTCTTTATCTCAGGGTTTGTAGCCAAGGTAATGGCTACGGCCTGTTCTAAAGTTTGAGCAGAGAGTGGAGCTGCAATAACTAAGCAACACATAATAGGTAATTTCAACAGTCTCAAAGTAGGTCTCCTTCTACTTTTAAAAGCTCCCGCCGCTTCCCAACAAGCGTTTAACTACTTAATTGAAAAGGGTATTAAACGAAGCTTAGGACATCTGCAAGAAATTGCTAAGTTTGTTGGCTTTATTTCGAATGTAAGTCTCTATCCTTATTGATTAATTTACCAATAGTAGCAAGTGGCAAGCTTCGAATGGATGCACCGTAAATAGAGGAAACGTAGTATTAGGTTTGGACTCAGATAGGTAAACGTTGGCTAGTAGGTTGTTTGAAATACGAGTTCCAGTGATAACAATGTGCCAAGCATGGTAGTTCGACTCTTAGGAAGAAATGACAGCATATAAAGAGGCGGTCGCGCTGTTCAGGTTGTAGTTAGTAGCTGTGAAGAGGGGTAAGTAAGGCTCACTCTCGTCCCAAACAACAAACAAAAAAAAAGCCCAAACCAACGTGGTTTGGGCGGATACAAGTATAGGAGTTAATAAGGAAAATGCAGTAATTAAGAAAGCAGTGAGAAGAACAAGTTTGACGGCCTGTTAAACTTCTAAATACGCTGTTTTCTACCTAATTTAGGACTCTCCATTTCCATTTCAGTTCCAAGAAAATTCATTATTTTTTTCTTTTTTTATAAACACACAGCGATTCAATCGGTTAGTGCTGAGTTTTATTAACTGGTACGACCAATTTGTGAAAATGTGATGTTGCTTGCTTGTTAAATAAATGTACAAAGCGTATATTTCAAACAGTTGTTTAATACGAGTGATTGAAATGGCACCAAGAAGTACAACCAAAGACAAAATCTTAGATGTGGCTGAAGGCTTATTTGCTGAGCACGGTTTTAATGACACCTCTTTACGTACGATTACGAGTAAAGCGAATGTCAACTTAGCTTCAGTGAACTATCACTTTGGCGATAAGAAGACTCTGGTTCGTGCGGTACTCAATCGTTACTTAGAAGCATTTATGCCAGCACTGCAAGATGCATTAGTGAACTTAAACTTGAACGAAACGTATTCTATGAGTGACGTGTTTGAGTCGTTGAGACAGCCACTAAGAGCACTTAATGATGTTAGGCCAAATGGTACAAGCCGATTCATGTTACTTATCGGCAGAGGCTATACGGATGTGCAAGGACACTTGCGTTGGTTCATTACTACTCGCTACAGCGAAGTACTTTCTTTGTTTACGACATCTGTAATGAAGGCGAATCCGAACCTCACTCAAGAACAGTTGTTTTGGCGATTACACTTCACCCTAGGGACTTGTGTATTCACCATGGCATCAAGTCAGGCTCTGGTAGAAATTGCAGAGAATGACTATGACAGAAAGATAGATGCTAAGGCAGTGGTCGATATTCTTATTCCATATTTAGCCGCAGGCATGTCAGCAGAAGAATAAAACAATAAAAAGCGAAACATTCACAACCAATATAGTGAACAAAAGGATCTGAACTATGAGCTCTCTAAGACAAAAATGGGTAAGTGACCCAGCTTTTAAACTCTTTAAAAAAGTACTACCACCACTATCTAGCACCGAGAAAGAAGCGATGGAAGCGGGTAGCGTGTGGTGGGACGGAGAGCTGTTTTCTGGTAAACCAGATTTCACTAAGCTGCATCAATACCCAAAACCTCAGCTGACAGCAGAAGAGCAATCGTTCATGGATAATGAGCTTGAAACCTTGCTCGCTATGCTTGATGACCACCAAATTGTAAAAGAAGATCGAGACCTTCCTGAAGAGGTGTGGAACTTCTTACGCAAAGAGCGTTTCTTTTCGCTAATTATTGCGAAAGAGTATGGCGGTCGTGAATTCTCAGCACACGCTAACTCAACTATCGTAACTAAGATTGCGACTCGCAGTATCAGTACTGCGGTTTCAGTAATGGTTCCAAACTCTCTTGGTCCTGGTGAGCTGCTGTCTCACTACGGCACTCAAGACCAAAAAGACTACTGGCTACCTCGTCTTGCTGACGGTACAGATATCCCATGTTTCGCACTAACAGGCCCAGAAGCGGGTTCTGATGCGGGTGGTATCCCTGATGTCGGTACTGTGTGCATGGGCATGCACGAAGGTAAAGAGACGCTAGGTATCAAGCTTAACTGGAACAAACGCTACATTACACTAGCACCAGTGGCGACGGTACTTGGTCTGGCTTTCAAACTGCACGATCCAGAAAAGCTACTGGGTGACAAAGAAGACATTGGCATCACTTGTGCGCTAATCCCGGCTGACCACGAAGGTGTTGTGATTGGTGAGCGTCATGACCCACTTGGTCTTGCGTTTATGAATGGTCCAACACGCGGTCACGATGTGTTTATTCCTATGGAATGGTTAATCGGTGGTGCCGATTACGCAGGTAAAGGCTGGCGTATGCTGGTGGAATGTCTGTCTGCAGGTCGCGGTA
Source organism: Vibrio sp. 10N.239.312.D08 (assembly GCF_041466145.1). Taxonomy (NCBI): domain Bacteria; kingdom Pseudomonadati; phylum Pseudomonadota; class Gammaproteobacteria; order Vibrionales; family Vibrionaceae; genus Vibrio; species Vibrio sp. 10N.239.312.D08. The sequence goes on from NZ_JBFSSD010000006.1 coordinate 27,374, forward strand.
TCTCATTACCCGCACTTGGCACGGCGATGGGCCACCTAACGGCGAAAACGACCGGCGCATACGCTTATGTTCGTAAGCAGTTCGGTATGTCGATTGGTAAGTTTGAAGGAGTTGCAGAGAGTTTAGGTCGTATTGGTGGCTTAACGTATCTACTAGAAGCGACTCGTACACTAACAACTACTTCACTCGATATGAAAGAGAAGCCGGGTATCGTTACGGCTATCGCGAAATATCACATGACAGAAATGGCGCGTACTATCCTGAATGATTCAATGGATATCCACTCTGGTCGTGCAATTCAAGATGGTCCAATGAACTACTTAGCTGCGCCTTACCTAGGTATTCCAGTTGCTATCACAGTAGAAGGTGCGAACATCTTAACTCGCAACCTGATGATCTTCGGTCAAGGTGCGACACGTTGTCACCCATACGTGCTAAGCGAAATGGAAGCGGCAGCAAACCCAGATGAGAAGCAAGGTGCGAAGGATTTCGATAATTTGTTGTTTAAGCATATCTCTCACGCAACTAAGAACACGTTTGGTGCGTTCGGTGCGGCATTGACAGGCTCTAAGTTCATTAAAGCGGATATGAGCGGTCCAACGAAGCCTTACTACCAAGACTTAACTCGCTTGAGCCGTGCGCTTGCAGTGAGTGCGGATTTCGCAATGCTTACACTAGGTGGCGAACTGAAACGTAAAGAGCTTATCTCTGCACGTCTAGGTGATGGTCTAAGTTACCTATACATGGCGTCTGCAGCGCTTAAGAAGTATGAAGATGAAGGTCGTCAACAAGCTGACCTAGACTACGTACACTACGCGGTTCAACACTGTTTCCATAACGCGGCTAAATCGCTACAAGAAGCGTACAGAAACTTCCCGAACAAGATGGTAGGTAAAGTACTTAAAGGTCTAGTTTTCCCTGTCGGTAACCACTTTGAAAAACCAAGTGATAATCTAACGGTACAACTGGCAGAAAGCTTGATGACTCCGGGTGCACACCGTGAACGTCTAACTCACCTTTGCTACATAGGCAAAGAAGAAGAGGATAGTGTTGGCCTAATGGAGAATGCGTTCAACGCGATGTACAGCATCAAGCCTCTCGAACGTAAGATCTTCAAAGCAGTGAAAGAGGGCAAAGTGGCTCGTAAAGGTCTATTGCAAGATAAACTTGCTCAAGCACTGGCGGCAGATGTTCTTACTCAAGACGAAGTTGACCAAATCATTGCAGCAGACAAACTTCGCTACGCAGCGATTCAAGTTGACCACTTCAGTCATGATTACAGTGAAACTTTGACGCGAAAAGAGTTAAAACCTAAGCTAAATAGCGTTGCTTAGATAAAGAAATGACAAAAGGCACCTTATTAGGTGCCTTTTTTTGTTTTTGTCGTAGAAGTTGCAATAGAGGCGTTAACAAATGGTGACTTAGTCAGCAAATATTCACTGAGTGCTCCAACCACTTGCATTTTCGCCACATTTTTACAGAAATTAGATGCCATTTGCGTACGAAACTTTTATCCTTAACCTGATTTTTTAAGGAAGTTGAATATGATCATCAAACCTCGAATTCGCGGATTCATCTGTACTACAACACATCCAGTCGGTTGTGAAGCTAATGTAAAAGAACAAATTGCTTACACAAAAGCTCAAGGCCCAATCGCAAACGCACCTAAACGTGTACTAGTTGTTGGCTCTTCAAGTGGCTACGGCTTGTCTTCACGTATTGCGGCTGCATTTGGTGGCGGCGCTTCAACTATCGGTGTTTTCTTTGAGAAAGCCGGTACTGAGAAAAAGCCGGGCACAGCTGGTTTCTACAACTCAGCAGCGTTCGACAAGCTAGCTAAAGAAGAAGGCCTGTATTCAAAAAGCCTGAACGGCGATGCTTTCTCTAACGAAGCGAAACAGAAAACAATTGACCTGATCAAAGAAGATCTAGGTCAAATCGATATGGTTGTATACTCACTGGCGTCTCCAGTGCGTAAAATGCCAGAGACTGGCGAAGTAATTCGTTCATCTCTAAAGCCTATCGGTGAAACGTACACGTCAACTGCGGTTGATACGAACAAAGACACAATCATCGAAGCAAGCGTAGAGCCTGCAACTGAAGAAGAGATCAAAGACACTGTTACTGTAATGGGCGGTGAAGATTGGGAACTTTGGATCAATGCTCTTTCTGAAGCTGGTGTTCTAGCGGACGGTTGTAAGACGGTTGCTTACAGCTACATCGGTACTGAACTAACGTGGCCAATCTACTGGGATGGCGCACTAGGTAAAGCTAAGATGGATCTAGACCGTGCAGCGACAGCGCTGAACGAGAAGCTAGGCCAAATTGGCGGTACTGCAAACGTTGCTGTTCTTAAGTCTGTAGTGACTCAAGCAAGTTCTGCAATCCCTGTAATGCCTCTTTACATCGCTATGGTGTTCAAGAAGATGCGTGAAGAAGGTATTCACGAAGGTTGTATGGAACAGATCTTCCGTATGTTCAGCCAACGTCTATACAAAGAAGACGGCAGCGCGCCAGAAGTGGATGAAGTGAACCGTCTACGTCTAGATGACCTTGAGCTTCGCGAAGACATTCAAGATCACTGTCGTAACCTATGGCCTCAAATCACAACTGAGAACCTAAAAGAACTGACTGACTACGTAGAGTACAAAGAAGAGTTCTTGAAGCTATTTGGTTTCGGTGTTGAAGGTGTTGATTACGAAGCTGACGTTAACCCAGCTGTTGAATTTGATGTAGCTGACATCTAATTCAAGTTATCGAATCTAAACGAAATAGGCGCTCATTGAGCGCCTATTTTTTTGTCTGCTATTTGGTTCAAGAGATTAAGAGCAGATATGGGATTCGAGTGGCGGGATGCGAAGAGATTTAAGAGCGGATACGGCTACCGCGATTCGAAGGGGGACAAGAGTAGAAATAAGGGATGAAGAGAGTTAAGAGCAGGAGTGGGGAAGAAGGCTTGAACCGCTTAAAACAGGTTATAAAAAATGCACTAACCCAAAGTGAATTCGTGCATTCGAAATATCTAAGCTTGGCTGCTTTTAATGCAGCAGATGCTAGCTAATTATGATGATGAAAGTACCTGCTAAGGTCATCAATATATTGGCTATCGCATAAGTACCCGCATAACCCAGAGCCGGAATCGTTGAGCGAGCGTGGTCATTTACGATGTCCATCGCTGGAGCGCAAGTTCGCGCGCCAATGATTGCACCGAACAACAAAGCTCGGTTCATCTTCAATACGTAAGCGCCAACCAAGTAAGCGAAGAATACTGGCAGCACACTCACTACTAGGGCAATACCTATTACCTGTGGGCCAACTTGGGTTAAGTGCTCAAATATCTTACCACCGGCGCTCAAGCCGATACCGACCATAAAGAACATCAAACCGAGGTCTTTGACCATGTTCAGAGCACCTTGAGGCACATAACCGAAAGTAGGGTGGTTCGCTCGTAGGAAACCAAGCATGATGCCCGATAGAAGCAGGCCAACCGCGTTACCTAGCCCAAACGATACCTGACCGAATGTCATGGTGATTAAACCAAACAAAATACCCAAAATGAAGAAGCTACAGAAGGCCATCAAATCCGCCATTTGGCTGTGGATTGAGATGAAACCAATTTTCTCAGCTAGGCCGTGCACTCGACTCTTTTCACCACTCACCTGTAGGACGTCACCTTTAGAAAGCACGATGTTTAAGTCCATCGGCATTTCAATCTGAGCACGTACTACGCGGCTAAGGAAACAGCCGTATTCAGACAGGTTTAAGTCTGATAGGCGCTTACCTGCGATACTGTCACTCTTAACGACGATCTCTTCTTCCACGATACGCAGATCGAGAAGGTTACGGTCGAAAACTTCTTTACCGTTACGGAAGCTTGGGTCTAGACGAGCGTGGCTATCTGGGAAACCAACCAATGCGATCTCATCGCCTTCTTGCAGAATTGCATCACCATCTGGATGGGCAAGAATACCATTACGTCGAATACGCTCGATGTAACAGCCTGTTTGGCGATAGATGCCCAGTTCACGCAGATTCTTACCGTCAGTCCAAGAGATGAGCTCTGGTCCCACTCGATAAGCACGAATAATGGGCAAGTAAACCTTACGCTGACCTGAAGCGCCTAACCCACGTTCTTGGGCGATTTGCTCTGCCGAGTCGTGTAGGTTCACTTTTTGAAGTTTTGGAATCAAGCGAGCAAACATAATCATACTGATTAAGCCAACCAAGTAAGCCATCGCGTAACCGACTGAAAGGTTTTCGATAATCAGGCTCAAGTCCATGTTTCTTGGTAATTCTGCAAGCCCAGAATTCAGAGCATCTTGAGCACCTACCAATATCGGCGTTGCTGTTAAGGCACCTGCCATCATGCCTGCAGATAAACCAAAGCCTAGGCCAAGGTAATGACTACTGAAATAGGTTAGGGCAATTGCGGTAGAAAGTACCACAAGGCTCAGAATGAGGTAGTGCTTACCGTCTCTGAAGAAGATACCGAAGAAGTTTGGTCCAGCTTCAATGCCAACACAGTAGATGAACAGCATGAAACCAATGGTGAGCGCATCTGCGTTAAAAGAAAAGCCAAGATGTCCCATGATAAGGGAAGTAATCAAAACACCGATTGAATTACCAAGTTGTAGGCTACCGAAACGAATTTTACCAATGGCTAATCCAATCGATAAAACAACAAAGATGAGGAGAATGGGGTTTTGTTCTAACAGAAAAACAACGTCGATATTCACGGTGGTCGCTCAATAATTGGCGTGGAACACAGGGTAAGTTTGAGAGGTGAATTGTATCTAAATATAAATAAATTATAAGCAATATTTTGTTAATTTACTTGATTTTGACCTTATTCTTATTCCGTATGAAAACTGGTCATAAAAAAGCCCGCTACAGTGAGCGGGCTTTCTATAAATCGTACAGTCTAACGCCTAAATGGGTCAGCTGTTTAAGGCTTTAGCCCTGATTCTCGTTTGAGAAATCCTAGCTTAGTCGAAAAGACCTAGGTTTTCTTTTGCGTATGCTTCAAATTCTGTGCAGCCGCCGATGTGGTCTTGGTCGATGAAGATTTGTGGAACTGTATCGACAGGTTTACCAACAGTCTTCTCTAGATCAGCTTTGCTGATACCTTCAGCGTGGATGTCAACGTAACGGTAGTTGAAGTCATCGCGTTTAGCTTTAAGAGTTTCAGCATGCTCTTTTGCACGAACACAGAATGGGCAAGCAGGGCGACCAAAAATAACTACAAACATTTAATTTCTCCTAAATACGGGATGAGGCTCGTTAACTCGATTATGTTAACTATTCTTTAGTGAATGCCACTCAAAATTTCATAAAACCAACTATGCCTCAATGCCATGGGGAAATAAAGATGGAATTACCTCTTAATACAATAGGTTTTGTCTATCAGAGCAAATAATGGTCACAAAAAGGATCCATGCTGATTTCTGATGGGTATTCAGATTGATTACCCTTAATTTAAGAGTGTGAATTACCCCTAAGAATACGACATTAATCCATCTTTAATGCGACAAGTTGCACCTCGTCAAAAAAAGCGCATACAGAACGAGGCATCTTAATACTGATGCACTATATAAAGGCTAAATTCCAATAACCAAGAGTTCGCAGTTTTGTTCGGTCATAGGCGCAGGAGGCACCATGTTTCAATTTATGACATCTACAAAGATCATCTTTGGTGATGGAGCACTTTCCGCTTCATTGTCTCTCTTTAATCAATATGGCTACAGCGTGCTATTGGTTACAGGCAATACATTAGAGCGCACTTCAATAGTTACTGACTATCTTGATGCGCAGAGTATGCGTTATCAGCACATTGCCGTTTCCGGTGAACCTAATATCAAAATGGTTGAAGAGGCGGCTATTTCTGCTCGTCGATTTAAGCCAGATATGGTTGTCGCCATGGGGGGCGGTAGCGCCATCGATATGGGCAAAGCGTTGGCTGCGGTTTTACCTAATCAAGGCAATTTATATGACTATGTTGAAGTGGTCGGGCGTAATGTTCCTCTTAAAACCAAACCACTTCCGTTTATCGCAATTCCAACCACAGCGAGTACCGGCGCCGAGGTCACTAAAAACGCGGTGCTGAAATCAGGCCAAGACCAAGTAAAAATCAGCCTGAGAAGCCCAGACATGCTGGCCGACGTTGCGATTGTCGACCCAACCCTAACTCATGGAACCAATCTATATCTATCTGGGCGAGGTGCGATGGATGCCTTTACTCATCTAATGGAAGCCTACGTGTGTGGTGAACCGAATCCGTTAACCGATATGATTTGTGAAGAAGGGCTGCGTAAGTTGAGTGGTTCTGTGGTTAAAGCGTGTGTTTATGATGAGCCTCAAGCACGTTCTGATCTTGCTTTCGCTTCTATGCTCGGTGGTATGGCGATAACTAATGCCAAGCTTGGCGCAGCCCATGGTTTAGCCTCCGCACTAGGAGGTAAGATTTCTGCGCCTCATAGTGTGATTACCGCGCGTTTAGCGCCGTTTGTGATGTTGGAGAACATAGCCGTTGCAAAAGAGCAGCAAAGAAGCGACATCCTAGCGCGTTATCAGCGAATCGCTCAGATAGTAACAGGTAACGTAGAAGCAATAGAAGAGGAGGCAATTTCTTGGTTATCGGAAGTGCTTGATACGCTTAAGTTACCCAACTTGTTGGAATTTGGTGTCTGTGAAGCCCAGTTTGATGAGGTGTCTGCCGACGCGCTCAAATCAGTGGCGATTAAAGGAAACCCTTTGCCGCTTAACCAAGAGAGGCTCGTGCATATTTTGAAGCAAGTATGCGAGAAGTGCAGTTGTAGAGAAGGGCATCATGAGGGAGCTTCAATGAATCAAATTGGGCAAGAGCCAGCTGTCGAGTCGAGCTTTACCATTATCAATTCTTATGCGTCCGAAAACAGCGTGGTTGAGAAGGGCAATAGTTGGACTATCTAACGGTCTTAAACTTGTTCGTTGTATAAGTCATTTTATACAGACAAATAAAAACGGAGCTCTAGGCTCCGTTTTTTTAATTCAACTTGTTCTCTGGTCATCTGTTTTCAGTTCATGACTAAGCAGATTAGAACTGAGAGTACTTCTCGTAACGTGAATCACGAAGTGACTCTTTGACGCGCTTTAGGTTCTCTCTGAAACCAGAACCACGACGTAGCGTAAAGCCTGTCGCTAGCACATCGATAACCGTCATCTGAACAACGCGACTTGCCATTGGCATGTAAACGTCAGTGTCTTCTGGAACATCCAGAGAAATAGACAACGAGCTCGCTTTATCCAGTGGAGAATCTTTTGCTGTGATAGCAATAACTGTCGCACCGTTTTCACGCGCTAAGTTTGCAATCTCAACTTGGCTTTTAGTGCGGCCAGTATGAGAGATAAGAACAATAACGTCGTTATCACTGCAGTTAATGCAGCTCATTCGTTGCATCACGATGTCTTCGAAACATGTGATTGGGATATTAAAACGAATAAACTTGTTTTGAGCATCTTTGGCGACAGCAGAAGAGGCACCCAGTCCGAAGAACGAAATGCGTTTTGCTTGAGTCAGCAAGTCAACAGCACGGTTTACTTGCATCGCGTCTAGACTGTTTTTAGCAACGTCTAGACAAGCCATAGTTGATTCGAAAATCTTATGCGTATAAGCATCTGGACCATCATCTTCTTCAACATTACGGTTCACGTAAGGTGTACCGTTTGCCAAGCTTTGAGCTAGGTGAAGTTTGAAGTCAGGGAAGCCCTTTGTGTCTAATCGACGACAGAAGCGGTTAACTGTAGGCTCACTCACGTCAGCCATTTTAGCTAAGGTAGCAATGCTAGAATGAATTGCAGTTTGAGGGGAAGCCATAATTACTTCGGCTACCTTGCGCTCAGACTTGCTGAAATTTTCCAGGTTTTTTTGTATTTTTTCTAATGTATTCATAGTGTTCACAAGGGTATAGAGAACAACTTGCTAGTTAATATCTTTTACCAGGGGGTATGGCTGAAGCAAATATCAGTAAACACAAAGCCGATGTATATTCGGTTTCGTAAATACTGCTGCGTCAAATAGATATCAAGCTAACTAGCACCATAGAGTCAGTATAAACCCAACATACTATTTACTAATACAAAAACAGGGCATGAATGCTTAAGAATATGACAAACCTCAACAAAATTTTAGAAAACTACAGAATTGGAAGAGAGTTTGAGCAAAAAGAATGCAAAATGGGTATGAACTGACAGCTTAGTTACATCAAAAAGAAAGAAATTTTCAATTTGATGCAACTAAAATTGAATGACTATGCGTTGATTTGCGTAACCAGTTTGTTGATTTTGCCCATCAAGTTTGGTGCTAGTTTAGAGATCTCACGCTGTTCTTCAAGCACTGACGAAAGAATGTCATTGCCTGTTAGTGGGTTTGCTAATACCACGCGGAAAACGATGATTGGCTGATGTACCCATGCTTCAGGGTTTAAGCGTGTACGTGACACGAAAGACTTACCTGTTTCACGCTGCTTCTTCTGAATAAACTTAGTCAGCTCATTGAGCAACTCATTCAGTTCGACACGATGTTCAGGCTCAGCTTTAAGCAGTGCCGCTTTGACTGACTCAGGGACATAGCGATAAGTCAGTAGGCAAAGCTCAGGTTCTGAAACCAGCTCGAAGTCGCTCTGATCTTTAATTAGGTCGGCAAAGTAGCGCGCTTTGTTGATGCTTTGGTCGATCAGCAGTTCATAACCTGGGCGGCTAATGATGTGCATTGCGGCGTAAACCAGCATTGCCATACCTGAACGAGAACCTTCTAACGTATGGCTGCCTAAATCTTTTGAGCCTTTACGAAGAATGTATTGAGCATGATGTTCAATCGCAGTCATCGCATCTGGCTTCTTAAACAGAACCATACCCGCACCCATAGGGATATAAAGCTGTTTATGCGCATCAATCGTGACTGAATCCGCCAGTTCAATACCATCAAGTAGGTGACGATGATTGTTAGACATCAGAGTCGCACCGCCCCAAGCTGCATCAACGTGGAAATGACAATCGGATTCGGCACACACCTCAGCAATGTCTCTTAGCGGGTCGATATTACCGGTTTCGGTTGTACCAGCCACACCAATGACGGCGAAAGGTTTGATCTTGTTCTGCTTGAGCTGCTCGATCTTGAGTCTTAAATCATCAGTACAAATACGGTTGTCGTTATCTGTTTTAACAGACACTAGACCTTCTTGACCAATACCAAGGACATCCGCGGCTTTTTTCAGAGAGTAGTGGCCACGTTCAGAGACTAAGATGGCAAGGCCTTCGTAGTCGTAGTGCTTCATGGCTTTAAACAGGCCTTCTTTTTCTACACCTTTGAACGAACCTTGCGCTTTTAGTGCGTTGTTACGTGCAACCCAGAGCGCTGTAATGTTCGCGATGGTACCGCCAGAACAAAACGCACCTAAAGAGTGGTTTGCGCTGTGCATCCAACGAGAATAAAACTGGTCACTATCTTGATAAATCAGGCGATGTAACATGCCCAGAACTTGACGTTCTAGGGGAGTGAAAGCTTTTGAGGTCTCGATTTTTACTAGATTCTGATTCAACGCAATCATGATTTTTGAAAGCGGCATCAGGAAGTACGGCAACGCAGAGGTCATATGGCCAATAAAACTTGGCGAAGACGTGTGAACCGAATGAGACACAAGAGAATCGAGGAGATGCTCAGTATGTTCAGAAACAAACTCAGGCTGCTCTGGGATATGAGCATTTGAAAAATCTTTCTCAATTTCACGTAGCGGCTTTTCTTCAGCCACAATATGTTCACGTAAGAATTGATTCAGGTTTCGTGAAAGTTTGTCTTCAATTTGAGTGAGTGTTGAATCTGGGCCTTCAGGTACCGTGAAGATACGTAGAAGACTGTCGAAGCTAACATCTGCTGTTTTTTGTTCCGTAACCATAGCAAGCGAGTTATTTTTCTAATATTGACGCGAGCGGGACAATCTAAACGAAAACGGGAACAATGTCCCGTCTTAATTATGAAATCCAACTTCTCAAAAAAGCATATTAAATGCGGGGTTATTTACACTTAATCGCTTCAAGTTTACTGATCGACTGGTTGTAACGCTGCAGCGCTGAGTCGATTTGCTTAGGGTGACTAAGCAGCTCTGCAAAGGCAGAACGTAGTTCGTAGTTTTGAGCGTGAGGCGTTGATTGGCGGTCATCGAATGTTGTTTTCGCGATTTTACCAAGCTCATCATCACGTGTTGATAGCGTTTTAATGTCGTGTTGCTCAAGTTGCAACCAACCTTCTACAGGTTGCTCTGTTGCCACTTTGCTTGAGTCGTTTACTAAGTAGTAGTGAACCGCAGCACGGTTAAGCTCAAAGTGGTGCTTACGACCTTCTAGGAACCACTCACTCACTTCTGTTAGCTCTGGATATTGCTCAGAGGTTAATGCAGCAAGGTCGGCATACCAATTCAAAGAAGCGTCGATGTACGCATCATATTTTTTTGCTTGGCACTGGTTTGTCTCAGACATTGAATCTGCTGCAAAAGAGAAAGTAGAAGTTGAAGCTAGCAGTAATGCGACGCAAAGGCGTTTCATAGTGGTTCCTTTTGTAAGTTTATTCTTTTTATAACTTTGTCGTTACAGGTTACCGTGATCGTTATTTGTTGAGCAATGACACTTAGTGTCTTTTTATTTCGGTAACTGTATCGGTGTCTTGGGCATTGGTATTCGAGTTGCATTCTAATCTAAAACAAACGCTATTCCTGCGATCTAGTTAGCAAGAGATACAAAGAACAACATCAATATCGGAACAAGCAAGCTGAGGATAAAGCCACTGACGATAGCGATAGGCACACATCTAACGCCGCCTGTTGTTTGAATGACCGGTAAGGTGAAGTCCATAGCAGTCGCACCAGCATAACCAATGGAAGTGCATGGGTAGCTGCGAATTAGCACTGGAATCAGTACCAAGGCAACTAACTCTCTTAACAGCTCAAGCATGAAAGAAGCGCCACCATAGACAGGACCAAAGGCGTCACCCATTAAGATACCAGCCAGAGAGTACCAACCAAATCCAGAAGACATTGCCAAGGCTTTGAACAGAGGGATATCTAGGATGTAAGCCGCGATTACACCACCTAACATTGAGGTGATGATAATGGTGATTGCGATAACCATACCGTGCTTGTTGAGTAAGATCTGACGAAGTGTGAGTCCGCTATTACGCAGCTGAATGCCGATAAAGAATAGAAGAACAAACAGAATCCATTCGCTTGCGGTATCAACCCAATCAAGGCCAATAGGCAGCACTAAGCCAGCGATTAGCCCTGAACCTACCACTAAGATGAGTTTTGCAGATTCCATCGCCATAGAAGAGAGGGGAAGCTTCTTCTTGCTACTGTCGGTTTTGAGTGGCAATAACTTATCAATAGCGGGCAGTGCCATTAGGTTACATACGCTTAAGCAGACAAAGAAAGTGACGGTATATAGAAGGATTGTCTGCAGGTTACTGCCTAGGTTATCGAGGGCGGCTAAGCTTAGTCCCATTAACGCCAGAATCACGTAGATCAACCGCGATGTTGAGCGGTTGATAAATTCTAATGTCTGAGCGTTCGAAATTGCAAAAAGATACCCCACGACGAGTGGCGCAAATATAAAGATCATCCCTGTAAACATGCTTTCCCCATTGCATTTACTTCATATTACACTTACTTGTAATTTAACAGTGACTTAGAAGCCGCTAGTATTGATCACGTCGCTTAGCTTTGCATTAAAATCATGCTTGCTCAAGTTGCTTAATTTATAAAGCACCTCTGCACCTGTCACGTTAAGTTCAACTTCGTGATCATCGATGTTCTCATCCTTGTTTCTGAACATCAGCAGGTGGTTAGCGATTCGAGCGATATCTAAGTAAGAGACTTCACGCTGTTCGTGGTTATTGATGGTATTGCTGCACACATCAATAAAGTCGCTGTCGAAGCCCCAACGGTTAAGCACCAATTTACTGGTAGCAGAACATTGGCCTTGGAAGATTTGTAGAGCGATGTCGTGATCTAGGTAATTGCCATTTTCGAGGTAGAGGTGGTATTCGCTAACCAAACAGAACAAACCAATATCAGCCAGTAATCCAACAAGCAGCGATTTTTCATGCTCAAGGTAACGGTATTCAGTAGGGGAGAGCTCTTTGAAGCTGTTGGTAACAAGCACCATAGTAGCGCCCAGCTCTTTTGATACAGAAGCGCTCTGAACCAATACCTTATTACATTCTTTACTGAGGTTGACTGAGTGTTTGAGTTGCTCAATAGCCTGAGCCGTCACGATGTCACGTACTCTTAATATGCCAAGGCGCGACACCGCCGTCATAATATCAACACAAGTAATATTACGTCGGTTAAAGACGACAGAGTTAGCCACACGAATGACAATAGCAGCGAGGCCTGGGTCTTCGAGTAAGCACTCGGCAACGTCAGCAATCCCAGTTGATTCAAGGGTACAAAGCGATTGAATCTTCAGTACAACGTTAGGGATAGGAGGAAGTGTTATTTTTCCCGCTGAGATAGAATGTCCAACAAGTTGGGCAAACTCTGATTCTAGACCCTTTAAGAGAAGAGTCTTATTTTGAGGTAGCCAGAAAAACGATAAATGATTCATATAAAAAGTAAAAACAGGTCTGTCCTGCCATTTTACAAGCCACGATGCTGCGAGGCAATACTCACCCGTCTACATAACCTTTAATAATTTGAACCGGTGTATCACTAGGTGTCCAAATTCAAGCATGGTTTGATAGTTTACTGTGAAGTCAATCATGAAAAACCGGAATACTCAATTGATTGATGTGAACTAAGTCCAGACTTATTTTTCTTTTCGAAGTATGATTTATTTAAAGGTGAAAAACGAAACCATAATATTCACCTATAGAATAACAAAATAGATTTAAAATTTTCGCATAACAAGCTGCTTGTCTGGTGATCAACCTAATCGGGGTAATTTGATTAAGGATCAACGGATATGACCGAGACAGCATTTATTAATTACGTGAATCAATTTGGTGAGCATCAAAAACGTTCTATGTTCGGAGGTATTGGCCTCTTTCAAAATGACGCTATGTTCGCTTTATTGAGTGAAGGTTGTTTATTCATTAGAGGTGGAAAATCATTAGATAAAAAACTGACCGATCTTGATTGTGAAAAGTATCGTCATGTAAAGAAGCAGACAACAGCAACCGTAAACTATTACGACATTACGGATCTGTTTACCTGTGAACATCCTGAATTGGATAGTATTATTCGTACTTCAATCGATAATTCAATTCAGCAGCGTAGCTTCAAGAAGTCATCAGCTAGCCGTAGATTAAGAGATCTACCAAACATGCAGCTTACGTTAGAGCGCATGGTTAAAAAGGCGGGTGTGGATGATGTTTCAATGTTTATGCAGTTGGGCGCACCTGAAGTGTTTAATAAGGTTCGCGAAGCGTACGGAAACGATGTTGACCTAAAACTACTTTGGAAATTTGCGGGTGCAATTGATGGTATTCACTGGAAACTATTACAAGAGCCACGCAAGCAGCAATTACTAAAGAGCTGCCACTAAAGAAGTTTACCTTATATGCTTAAGATTACTGTTAATAAATAAAAACCGAGGAATGTCCTCGGTTTTTTTGTTTCTGTCTTAGCCGGATTTCTTAAAAGACTAAGTATCAAAAGGCTAAGTGCTCATAGAGAGCTTATTTGCTAGGGCTTGAGCTTTAAGTATTAGTACTTGAAGCGAGCAGTGAACATAAGTTGGTCACCGTAGAAGTCGTTAATACGAGCTTCAGCACCTAAAGAGAAAAGCTCTGTAGAGTGGAAACGCGCGTAAACAGAACCTGTCCAATCATCGTTGTCATCGATAGAAACGTAACCACCTTTACCACCAACTTCTAGTTGTGGACCAAGCCATTGGCGAACACCAATGTTGATTTCCATACCGATATCAGTAGAGCTTGAGTTCTCAGGTTGAACGATACGAGCTAGCATTTCACCTGTTAGGTCTGCCCAGTTGTTTAATGGAGCGTGGAAACCAAGACCTACAGCTGAGTCGTAATCGCTTTCAAATTCTGAATCGATACGTGCTATAGCGTGAGCGTTCGGGTGAATGGACTTACTGAACGCACCACCAAATGTTACTGGGCTAGCACCGATACGTGCTTCAAAGTAATCATAGTTAAAGTTGCTCATTACCTGTGGTTGTTCATCAACAGCTAGTGCTTGACCAGAAGCCAATAGCATAGCGGTAGTAAGTAGAATTTTGCGCATAACGACCGTAAACCTATATTAGTGTTAATTCCTTTGGTTTGAGACAAATCGGCAAACCATAAACATTGAGACAGTTTAATCTAACTCACGGAAAAGTAATCCTTTAAAATGTAAAACCTTACTCATTTAGTTAAAAAACAAGCAAATTAAGGATCAGTATGTAACGGAGATCTCATGTTTAGGGCGAATGAGAAAAATAGACGAGCGAATTATCCAAAATTTGTATACATTCGGAAGGTTTTTATATCGGATGACGCTATTCTCAGTATCCATTAACCAATCAGTGCTATTCACCAAAACTGGTGCGTTTATCCGCCATTGAAGTCAGTATGCGCTCGGTATCTAAGATGGAAGTCCAGTTTAGCAATTGCTTGTCGTTGGCAATGACATAGTCAGTCAATTGTTGAGTAATCGTGTCTCTCAGTTGATCGCCTTGCCAAGGTTTTGAAATATAGAAATCAAGTGCAGCGTTGTTAATGGCCGTGACGGTATCTTCCAGCCCAGCTTGCCCTGTGAGCAGCAGCTTACGTGTTGGTTTCGTCGCGTCGTGTTGATTGAGTTCGATCAGAAAATCGATGCCGGTCTTTTCTGGCATGATGTGGTCGCACAAGATTAACGCGAGCTTAATACCATCTTGTCCCATTTCTTTGATGACTTGCTTGGCTTCACCGACCGACTCTGCACCTTCAACCAGAAAGTTCTCTTCAAATATCGCCAAGTCCTGAAGGACACTATTGAGAACTTCAGGTTCATCATCGACACATAAAATTAGGTACTTATTCATGAGGTGCTCCTTCTTGTTTGAATGGAAGCCACACTTGCATGTTTGTATGGCTGCCTACCTCTGACTCCACCAAAATAAACCCTTGATGAGCCGAAACGATTTGTTGAGAAATGGATAACCCAATCCCTAAACCAAAGTTGCCTTCTTTTTTAGTCGTGAAATTTGGGTTGAAAATGGTGTTGATGTCTTCTTTGGCAATGCCGTGGCCAGTATCGGAGATTTGCACCACAAGAAACGCGTCGTCGCCTTTTGTCTGTTGAGAAGTGGTGATGGTCACTTTTCCTCGTTCAGATAGGGCATCGAGCGCATTGGAGATAAGGTTGGTCCACACTTGTTGCAGCGAGAGCGACTGGCACAATAAAGGCGGTAAGTCGGTATCGTAATGCTTTTCGAGTTGGTGGTGTTTAAGCCTGTTTTCGAAGATCACTAAGGTATCTTCAAGCCCTTCGTGGATATCTGTGTAGTGGCGAACTTCTTCATCTTCTCTAGCATAGCTTTTTAAGCTTTTGACCATATCGGCAATACGCTTGCTGCACACTTGAATTGAGCGGATAGAGTTTCCAACATAATGGTAATGCTCTAAGTCATTGAGCAGCTCTTTGCCTGCGACAGGGGACGCCTTTAATGTGTTTAGAACCGTAGAGTCTTGGCTTAGGTTTAGTCTCACGGCTTTTTTTGCTAAAGCACGGTCATTAATCGTCGACGTAAGATGCTTTACGAGCTGTCTTTCTTGGGCTGTTGATAGTGGCTTAGCTAACTTTGAATGTGCCAGTACGTCAGTCCCTTTATTGGACTCTGGAACGGATAGGTTTGCCAATATTTGGTCGAGATGGTCTGACAGAGTTTCGATGCTTCTTAATATGGCAGCAATCGGGTTATTCAGCTCATGTGCGACTCCCGCGACTAGCTGCCCGAGCATCGCCATTTTCTCTTTCTCGATCAGTTGTTGATGTGCAGACTCTAATGATTCTAGTGTCTGCTGCAGTTTGATCTTATTGGTGATGCTGCGTTGCAAACGTCGATTAAAATGACGGAGCAATAGATTGGTAAATAAAGGCAGCAGGGTATTGTTTGAATGCATCACCTGAGCAAAGCTATCTTTATCCAGTTTGATAACGCGAGTCTGCGTTAGGGTGATCGCCGTAGAAAACGAAGGCTCGCCTGTTACAAATGACATCCCGCCAACAATGTTCCCTTTGGAGTGACGTACCACTTCCCGCTGTTGCCCAAGTTCATCTTTCTTATAAAGAGCTGCTTCACCCTCAATGATCAGCCATAAAAAGCGATTGTCTTCGCCTTCCACAGTGAGTAGATGCTCGGGGGAATAGTCACGAATGGCCTTAGTTTTGTCATCTTTTGAAAACACATCTTGTAAGGCACTGACGACACGTTCTGCAAGGGCATTATCAGAAAGCTGGTGGTAGTCGTGAATGAAACCCGATTGGAAAGAGTGAATCTTTTGCTCAATGTGCGCTCTGAGTAAGCGTTGTTGATCCAATGCATCGCTGTAAGAGAGCAGGTTTTCTGAGTCGTATTGGATAACAAAAGAGGTCAGCTCTTTTTGCGCTGATTTGAACAGAACCTGATCTTGAACCGGTTTGGTTAAACAGTGGTTGAGCCTACCTTCATTCACAGCGGTTAAAATGGATTGAATGTCTGACGAAGCGCTGACTAATATCGTTCTTGCGGTATTACTATGGGGCAGCTGTTGAAGTTCAATCAGGAATTGCACGCCATTAAATTCAGAATGATGATGAGTGATCACCAAGGCAACGGTTTGGTTGTGATCATGAATATCTTCTAATGCGTGATGTGCGTCTTCTATGTTCTCGGCAGTATAAATATCGAATACAGAAGCCAACGGAGCCAGCTCCGAACGTATTCTTTCAATGCTAACCGGATTATTGTCCAAACAGATAACAGCGTATTGATTCACAGCTCAACCTTAATAGTAGCGACGTCTTTAGCCTAGCAAGAACCGCCGAATAAGGATGAGAGCTAGCCGTTAATTTATTGAGGCAATCGAAGTATCGAGCAATAGACTGATTTAACTCAATGTTTCTTGTTTGCTACTGATGGGTTAGACTAAAAAAAATAGACACGTGTAGAAAGAGAACTCATGGAACAGTTAAGAAAAATTGGTGCTATTGGCGGAGCAATCTCACTGGCACTTTGTTGGCCGCTAGCGGTTGGGCAAATTGGACAAAATGCGATTACCGATGGCGTTGCAAAGCTTAACAATTCAAGCATTCAAGCTGAGATCGTGGAATACGATAGAGGTTACTTGTCTTCCAACGTAACCACTCGTTTAACTGTGACGGATGAAAACCTGAAAGAGCAACTTGCGATTGATGGGTTGCCGAGTGAGTTTGTCATAAATAGTGCGGTTAGCCATGGTTTGGTGAGTCTAAATGCACTGTCGACGTTTGAGAATACCGATATTCTGCCTTTAACTCTGACCACCAGTACTGAGCTAAACGGCAACACTGACTTTAACTTTGAGTTAAGCCAGTTCAATCACCAAGGTTCTGATGAGAATGGGACTTCGGTCTCGATCACTAAATCGAATCTTTCTGGCCATGCGACTGTTTTAGGCCAAGTTGATTACGAGCTTTCAATCCCTTCAGTTCAAATTGATTTTGAAACCGGTGAAGAGGTAACGCTGTCTAATCTGAAAGGTGTGGGTTCAGGCCAACAAGCGAAAGGCTACTGGTTAGGTACTCAGAATTTTACTATCGATAGCTTCTTGGTTTCAGATTCTGCAATGCAGCCTTTCATGACCATTGAAAATTCTAAGTACGATTTTGAATCACATCTAGATGAAGCAACTAAGCGTCTGCGCAGCAACCTCAAGCTGGATATCGCAAACATCGAGACCAGTGAAGGCCAGTTGAACAACCTAAACGTCGATTTTGAAATGTCGAAGTTGGATAGCGAGTCGTTTGAGAAAATCTTTGAGATTTACCAATCTAATCCTGTGATGACGCAAGAAGACGTTGCAGAGATCATTCCATTTATCGATATCCTGTTTGCTAAAGGTTTCGACCTTTCAATGAACAACATGTCGTTAGAGTTAGGTAAGGGACAGTTCGAATCTAAGTGGTTGGTGAGCGTACCGGAAGGGACAGAAAACATCAGCAGCAACCCTTCGATGATCATGCCTGCATTAACGGGCAACGTTCACTCTAGCTTCTCAAATGAGCTTGTTGAAGAATACCCATTCATCCGTGAAGGTATCGATGAATTGCTTGTGATGGAAATGATCAAGGAAACAGACAGTGGTTATGAAATCAGCGCTGACTTAGAAAATGGAAACCTAGTGTTCGAAAATGGACAAGAAATTCCATTAATCGCTCTACTTATGCCGGTTTTTGTTCAATAAACAGAGCAGGCGTGAATACTGATAGGGTGATTTAGCAGGTTAAGCTTAAACATTTTATACGGTACAAAACAAAAGAGGTCTTAAGACCTCTTTTGTTGTTTTTATGTTGGGTAAAACATGGTATTACTTGCATAGTTATTATTTAGCAGGAGCAATCATCCCCATGGAACTTACATTAGATAACGTATTCAACTTCAGTGCTGGCCCAGCTGCACTGCCTAAACCGGTAATGAAACAAGCGCAAGCGGACTTTATTGATTGGAATGGTTTAGGGACTTCCGTGATGGAAATCAGCCATCGCAGCAAGGAATTTATTCAAGTTGCTGACGAGTCCGAACAGGACCTACGTGATCTTCTGAACATCCCAGACAACTACAAAGTTCTTTTCTGTCAGGGGGGCGCTCGTGCTCAATTCGCTGCTGTTCCTCTAAACCTTTTAGGTGATGCGACGAAAGCGACTTACATTGATGCGGGTTACTGGGCAGAAAGTGCAGTGACTGAAGCGAGCAAATATTGCGAAATCGATGTATTCAACGCGAAGACGTCAATTGATGGTAAAGCAGCGGTTGTTCCAGCTAAAGATTGGAAAATTGACCCGGAAGCTGCGTATGTACATTTCTGTCCGAATGAAACCATCGATGGTATTGAAATCAGCGAGCTTCCTCAAACGGATAAGCCAATCGTAGCGGATATGTCATCTAACATTCTGTCTCGTAAGATTGATGTGTCTCAGTACGGTGTTATCTACGCGGGCGCGCAAAAGAATATCGGCCCTGCGGGTATCTGCATTGCAATCGTACGTGATGATCTACTCGAACTCGCAAACGACGTGTTGCCGAGTATTCTGAACTACAAAGTACTTGCTGAAAAAGACTCAATGTTCAACACACCACCAACCTACGCTTGGTACCTATCAGGCCTTGTGTTCAAGTGGCTGAAAGCTCAAGGTGGCGTTGAAGCGATGGAGTTGGTGAACAAAGAGAAAGCAGCGCTGCTTTACGATGCAATCGATAGCTCAGCTTTCTACAAAAACGATGTTCACACTGCAAACCGTTCTAGAATGAACGTGCCGTTCCAACTGGCGAAACCTGAGTTAGATGGCAAGTTCCTAGAATTGGCTGATGCTGCAGGTCTGAAATCACTGAAAGGGCATAGAGCAGTAGGTGGAATGAGAGCTTCACTTTACAACGCAATGTCTCTGGAAGGCGTTCAAGCGCTGGTTAGCTTCATGAAAGATTTCGAAGAGAAATACGCTTAATCGATGATAGGGCTTTGACTGATAAATTGCTTATTTGATTTTTATTGTGTCGAATGCACCGAACGAGATAGATGCCGCTTTTGCGGCATTTTTTTGTCGTTAATAATAAAGGGTATGGTATGTTGATTTATTGTAAGAACAGTCATCCAGAGATATGACGGATGTATCGGAATGAGCAGACCTTTCTCTTAAAGCGAGAGTAGCAACTGTTATTCAGGCACTTTTTACTATATAACGTGTCGCCCAAAGTTAGGTCTCTAATCATGAGCAGCGAGCGATAAGTCGCATCGCCCGGTTTATTGATGGGCGATTAAAATCCAACGTCTAATTTTTACCACAAGGAAGCAAGAGTGAGGTTATTGAGTCTATTTGCGATGCTATTTCCAGCCGTTGCTTGTTCGTCCACACTTGAAATATGGGCTGGTATTAATTATGAAACGGCCGATTATGTAAAAGAACATATCGAAGCGATGACTGATCATCGTGTAGAAATTCGTTCGTTTGACGTCAACAGTATTCGTTCTGAACTGCTTGTTGCTGACCCTAGAGACAATACTTTTCCCGACGCCATTTGGGTTCCTTCGGACTTCTTAGGTCTAACTGAATATATCGAATTAGCGACACTTCCCGAGGCTTGGGTTGATACCCAACGCTATGAGAAAAAGGCGCTCGATGCAGTGGTCATTAACGGTGAGCTTAAGGCGTTACCGGTTGGTATTGGAAACCAAGTCGTTCTGTATTCGAGCAAGCCTCAAGCGCAAGTCGTGACATGGGAGAGCCTAATTGAACGCTCTGCTCAGTCCGATCAAGTGAGCGTGCTTTTTCCCAATCCAAACATGTACTTCTATCTAGCTTTCTATCAGCTTTTTTCTGAAGACTTATTATCGTCGAAGAATGTTAATGGTGAAGGGTTAGTTGCTATCTTTGATTTCATCGACATGTTGCAGCAGAAAAAAGTCATCGAATCATCGTGCAGCGATATTTGCGCGAGGCAGAGGTTCATCAATGGGGAAGTCGAGTTTTTGATTGACGGTGATTGGGCGTTCAGCGAACTCGATGCCGCCTTTGGTCGAGATTTGTACATCAATTCGTTGCCGACCTATCGTGGTGAAAGTATGTCTTCATTTAGTGGCGCAAAGGTTTTTGCTGTCACGGAAAAAGGCATGCAAAACCCAGATAAGAAATTGGCTTTGAAAGAAGTCGTTCAATACCTGCAATCAAACAGTTTCACCTATTTAGCTCACTCGAGTGCCATGGTTTCGCCGTTTTATGAGGTTAATCAACGCCGTGTTGAGGAAGGTAACCAGACACTTTCAAATATGTACGATGAGTTTCAAGCATCGCAAATGATGTCGAGTGACTACAAGATGGCGATCGTTTGGGAGGCATCGGCTCGGGCGTATCAGCGTTACAAGTCAGGGATGCCAAAGAGTGAACTGCATAAGTTTTACAATGATTTTGTTCAATATTACTCGGCGAATATGAGGGTAAGAGATTGAAGCTATCATTAAAATACACCATGGGCTTGGTGTTGCTGGCTTGCTCAATGCTTCCTGTTTACCTAGCGGGACAGTTGATTCTCAATAAACAAAACCAAAGTTCTTTAGAGCAAAAAGAAACCAAGCTGGACAACTCTACGACCGGTATTCGTCAAACCGTACAAGAGCAAATTAAGCTGACGGCGAGCCTAACTCAATGGTACTCGCATGACCGATCATTGATTAAAGCGGGTGGTAATATCTTTTTCTCGAGTGTTGTTTGGGACAAGATGGATAGCTTCAATGCGCTAGCGGAGAGTGTGTCCGCGACTTATATTCTGGACCAAAACTGGAAGCCCATTTATGACAGCAAAGGCAGCTTGTACCATTTTGAGCAGAGCCAGTTATTAGAAAGCTTGAAGCGTCCTCAATCGGTTTATGGGCAAGGGAAATTGTTCCACACCGAGTTTACCGAAACTGAAGTGGCGGATAATGCCGCTGCAGGTATCGCTTTTGTCGCGCCGATTTTACCTTATCGTTTGATAGAAGGTTCTACATACACGCCGCAGGGTTATCTTGTGGTTCTTATGGGGTATGACAGACTTAAGACTAAAGTGACGCCTTTCCTTTATCAAAATGAGTCGGTTGAGTTTAACTATATTGATTCAACGGATGCTCAATTTTCTGAACAAAGTGCGAACATTATCTCTATCGACAGCACATTCTTTACCGACAAATTGGTACTGAACGTCAAACATCATATTTCCGACAGTGAGCGTTTATTAGAGATGCAACAAGCTCAGGTGGTCTTTGTCAGAATATTGGTGGCGACGCTTGCCATCGCGATTGTGTTTGCTCTGTTCCTAAGCCGCTGGTTCTCAGGGCAGTTAAACCTGTTGGCTGAATCTGTTACGTCGTATTCGCATAACCAGTCACCGACTCATAGTGTGGATGAACATCGTTTTACAGAGTTCGTCACGCTGAGTCGTTTATTGGAAACCTTGTGGGGTCGCATACAATACCAAGTCCGTGAGCTTACAGAAAGTAACGATAAACTCGAAAGGTTTAATGTTCTGCTAGAGGACTTAGTTGAAGAGAAAACCAGCAAGTTAACGTATTCGCTCGCGCGTGAAGAATCCCAGAAGCATCGTCTTTTGAAGATCGTTCAGTTTGCATCATCAAGACACGCGGCTGAATATCGGTTGATTCCTCAAATGGTCGATCAAGAGTTAAAGACATTACTTGTTCAACATTCGATTCAGTTTCATTTTAACCGGACTGGCGAGGCTGACCTGATACTCTGTGACTCACAGGGGACGGCGATCGGGTATTTTTGTTCAAGTTCATTTGATGTCCTCAGTGAAGAAGATCTTCTGATTTTTGACATGTACCAAAAACAGTTAGCTGGTTGGCTAGAGCTCGAAAATATTACACGGATTAACATGCCGACTGGCTGTTTGAATCGTAAAGCTTTTAATGAAGATCTCGAATTCAGTAAACGCAGCATTAACGACAATCAAAATCAGATTTCTTTGATCATTATTGATATCAATGGCTTGAAAACGACCAATGATGTTCATGGGCATGAGATCGGGGATGAGCTGATACAGCGCTGCGTAGACGTAATCAGCCACGAATTGACACCTGCCAGTAATCTATACCGTTTGGGTGGAGATGAATTTGCGGTGCTTACCTTAACGTCTGGTGAGTCGAGTTCGCTCAATGTCGCAAAGATGACTGAGCAGTTGTACATTGCTCAGGAGCAACAGGCAATCGAGACTAAAGCGGG
The DNA here is from genome assembly GCF_041466145.1 of Vibrio sp. 10N.239.312.D08. Classification (NCBI taxonomy): domain Bacteria; kingdom Pseudomonadati; phylum Pseudomonadota; class Gammaproteobacteria; order Vibrionales; family Vibrionaceae; genus Vibrio; species Vibrio sp. 10N.239.312.D08. The sequence goes on from NZ_JBFSSD010000006.1 coordinate 50,338, forward strand.
TATCTCTATTCCTGTCAGATTCTCGATTGGTGCAGCCTCTAGTAATTCAACAGACGTTGAGCAATTGTTCTCAGTCGCTGATGAGAATATGTATCAGCAAAAGCGTCTTTATTACCAAACGTTGTCTGTGGTTGGGAAGTAATAATGCCAATCACGCTGACAAATAGCGATCACGATTTTCGACGTCCATTAGAGCGGAACTGCTGCGGTGTGACGTTATAATATGTTTAAACGCTTATGGGAAATGCGCTTAGTCGGGCCAACCGTTGCTTAAACACAGACGATAAAAATGAAAAAGCCCACCAATGGAAAGTTGATGGGCTTTGTGTTTGTATTTAGCTTACGTAACTCAGCTAGAGCCAGAAACTCTTCAGAGGCATCTCAGAGTCAAAGTGATGAGCAATTTGCGCTTGGAGTAGCTCAGCGGTCGCAATAGCGTCAGTTAATGCATGATGCGGCGTGTAGTCGGGCAGATGGTATCGACGACGACTCTGACCCAGTCTCACTGAAGCTGGCTTCTTACCTTTCAGCTTGTTCCACAAGCCGCCAGCCAGTTTATTTTGGATCTGAGATTCAATCTCCAGCGTGTCGAGGACTGGGAACTCAATGCCTTCACCGAGTCGCACTTTCAATGCATTGTCCAAAAAGTCACGTTCGATACGACGATAGTGAACCACAGGGATATGTCCCGCCATTGATTCTAAGATCTCGCCCAACACTTCGCTAAGGTCTGGCGCATCAATGATGTCATTGTGAGTGATGCCATGAATCACGACAGACTCTTCTTCAAGTTTCTGTTTTGGTCTTAGAGTCCAGTGTTTGGCTTGTCGCAAGTAGATGCGATTGAGCGTAAATGGCACTAAACCAATGGTAATGATGCCGTCTTTGTTTGGGTTTAACCCCGTTGTCTCAAAGTCGACAGCCAAAAACATCACTTCTGAAAGTGGCGTATCAGGCGCAGGAAGAGGCTGGCTATAAAAGTGCTTTAAGCGCTCGTCTCTCGCTCGTTCAAGCTTCTGAGCAAACTTAAATGGCCAATCGACCGCAGGTGATCTGAATAGTTTGTTCATAGGCCCTACTTAAACTTGTTGCTGGCTTGATAACGGAACTTAAGGAAGTTTTGCGCATTACTTAATATTTGGAATGCATCCTTTAGGTTACGTCGTTCGAAGTCAGACAGGTTCTCTGGCTCGATGTTGTTATCAGGCTCGATGTTGTTGTCGACATCGTGTGCTTGGTGGCGAATACGAACCAGAGAGATAAACTCCATCGCATCTTTCAAATCTTGAGCTCGGCCTTTTGGCAGAATACCGGCGTCAATAATGTCATCTAAGCGTTCGAACGAGTTCTTAGAGCGAGACGCTACCGCGAGCGAGTGAACACGAATCAAATCGGCGAGTGGCGCAGTACCACGACGCTTAAGGTTGATAGAGTTGTTGTGACGGCCATCTTTCTCCATCACGAAATCTTTGAAGAAGCCGAGCGGAGGTGTACGGTTGAGTGCGTTACGTGCAAGGCACGCCAAGAAGCGATTGTTCTTACGTGCGCGTCGAACAATAAAGCTGTTCAATTGCTCGGCCCATTTCAGACGACCATAAACGCCATCTAAGTCGAAGAAGATTGAAGCATTTAACAGTGCTTTCGGGTTTGGATCATCAATCCAATCGGCAAAGCACTCTTCCCATTGTCGACGAGTCATACGCCACGTTGGGTTAGTCGCCATGATATCGCCAGTACAATACACATAGCCACACTGATCTAAGCCATCACAAATAAAGGTCGACAGCTCCTCAAAGTATTTACCGTGCTTTTTCTCGTCGTAGGTATCATCAAGAATGATTGCGTTATCTTGGTCGGTAACCAGCAGCTGCTCATCACGCCCCATAGAGCCCAGTGCGAGGAAACAGTAAGGAATAGGCGACTTGCCCAATTTCTCTTCGCCCAGTTCGATAATTCGCTGCTTAAAGCTACGACCAATTACCGACATTGCAGTACCCACCATGTGGGCGTTGGCATCTTCGTTAACTAAGCGCACAAAGCTGTCTTTTACTTGCTCGGAAAGCACCTTCAGATCTTCGATACTTTGTTGCTGGAAGATACTACTTACCAATAACAGCGAGTTTTGAGACTCATAACGAACAATATCGGTCGCTTCGATAATACCAATCGGCTTCTTATCTTTAAGCACTGGTAAATGATGCACGTTATAGCGAAGCATGGTCATCATAGCTTCGTATACGTAAGCATTGTGATCGAGAGAGATAACCTCAGGTGTCATTACGCTAGAGACTTCATCCGATGGGTCAAGCCCTTCAGCTAAAACGCGAGTACATAAATCTCGGTCGGTGATGATGCCAATCACGGGTGTTGAGTCATCTTCATCATCTTCAACGATTTCTGGGTCGATGATCAACAAAGAGGAAACATTATCCTGTGCCATCATGGTCGCAGCTTGCTGAATCGTGCGCGTTTTTTCGATCATTGGTGCTTCGCTGGTCAGCAGCGTTTTAACCTTGGATGTCGTTAAGTCGTTAGCGTCGTTGCTGTCTGAGTTGGCTTGGCGCAGTCGCGCGTTATCTTCTACTTCTACGAAATCGGCAAAGGAGTCGTAGTTGTCGTAGAGCTCTTGGAAGATAGGCTCAGGAATACAGTAAAGCAGGGTATCTTCGGTGGCTTTAACTGGGAAACGCACCTTGTTGTTGGTCAGTAGGCCCATTTGACCGAACAAGTGGCCTTCATCCAGGCGGTTATAGAGTTCGCCTTTACGGCGGTAGACTTCGACTTCGCCACTTCGAACGATGTATAAGTCATGAATTTGATCACCAAAGTGAATGATAGGGGTATCTTGGCGGTAATAAGAAATTTCCACGCTACTGGTCACTTTCGCCAACATCTCCTCAGGGAGTTCTGTGAAAGGGGGGTATTGTGCCAGAAAGTTTTGAATCTCTAATAACTCAGCATCCATAATGATCATCCATTGGTTTGTATGATTTCATGGTACAACATTTGATAATATTTTGCCGTCACAAATCAATCTGTGAGCTAAAACCTTTTTAAAGTCTTATGGATAGACTAACCTTTCAATTAATGGAGTGACAGTTTAAGGATGATAGGAATGTCGAAGTGGAAGCTTAGTTTTGTATCTGCGGTTTTTATGTTTTCTCCAAGTTTGTGGGCGGACACTAACGCGGTGGATATTTTAGATTACGACCATATTTATGCCACGGCGCATTCGGGCAGTTTAAATGAAGATGCAGGCAGTAATAATAACGCCTCGTCGTATGGATTAGGCGTCAGTTACGCGATGACGGATGATTGGTTGTTGCTGGGAGACTACAGCGCACGCTTTATTCACCCTGATGACACCACAACTCGAATTGATACGCTGATGCCAGGTGTTGGTTACCGTTACAGCATTAAGAAAGATTTAGATATAGTGGCTTACTACCTGCTTGGTATCACAAAAGGTAAGGTTGAAGATAATGACACCAACCGAACTGAATCTTCAGACACTGAGTTCATCCAAGGGGTAAAAGCTGAGCTTAACTATGGCTTTGCGAAACGTTGGATAGCTAACGGGAGTGTGCAAGTGAATCGAAGTGACCTGTTTGATGAAGAGGTCTATCACTTAGGTTTACGTTATCTAGTGACCAATAAGTTTGCGATTGGTGGGTCATATCAACATCGAGATGGTGAAGGTAAAATTCGTAGCGAGCGTACTCACGAGCTAGGAGTGGAATTTTTCCTAGAGTATTAGCCAGTAACGAAAAGGCTAAGTGCACTAATAGCTCTTATATACAAAGAGAGAGACACAAAAAAGCCAGCTTAATTGCTGGCTTTTACACATCTATTGGTCTGCAAATACAGGTTTCGCTTTTCGATTAAAGAACCGCAGCGATACCTTTACATAGAGGACCCATGTTTGACTTAGTCATACCAGCAACACTGATACGGCCAGAACCAACAATGTAGATTGCGAATTCGTCTTTTAGGCGAGTTACTTGCTCTTTGCTTAGACCTGAGAACGAGAACATGCCGTTTTGACGTTCGATGAATGTGAAGTCTGCATCAACACCTTCTGATTTCAGTGTCGTTACGAATAGTTCACGCATCTCTTGGATACGGTCACGCATTTCTGCCACTTCTGCTTCCCATTCAGCACGTAGATCAGCATCACCAAGGATGTGAGTAACGACAGCACTGCCGTGGGCTGGTGGGTTAGAGTAGATAGAGCGGATAATGCTCTTAACTTGAGAGAATGCTGTCGTTGCTACGTCTGCTGATTCAGCAACCAGAGTGAATGCACCAACACGCTCGTTGTACAAGCCGAAGTTCTTAGAGAACGAGCTAGCAACAAGGATCTCTTTGTTGTATTGAGCAAAAATACGTAGGCCAGCAGCATCTTCTTCAACGCCTTTTGCAAAACCTTGGTAAGCAAAATCGAATAGAGGCAGCAGTTTCTTCTCAGCAACCAATTTAGCCAGTACTTCCCACTCTTCAGTTGTTGGGTCGATACCTGTTGGGTTGTGACAGCAGCCGTGAAGAAGAACGATATCGCCTTCAGAAGCTTTCTCTAGGTCAGCAACCATGCCAGCGAAGTCTTTGTCTTTAGTTTCAGCGTTGTAGTAGCTGTATTGAGCAGTTTCGATACCCGCAGCTGCGAAAACGCCGTTGTGGTTAGCCCAAGTTGGGTTACTGATCCAGATTTTCACTTCGCCCAGTTGGCGCTTGATGAATTCACCCGCTACGCGAAGTGCACCTGTACCACCTGGAGCTTGTGCTGTTTTAGCGCGTTGAGATGCAACGATCTCTGCGTCTGAACCGAAAAGAAGTTTCTGAACCGCTAGACCGTATTCAGCTGTACCTTCAATCGTTAGGTAAGATTTGGTTTTTTCGTTTTCAAGAAGTGCAGCTTCTGCTTTCTTTACTGTTTTAAGTACTGGTGTTTGACCATCTTCATTTTTGTAGATGCCAACGCCAAGGTTGATTTTCTCTGCACGAGAGTCTTTTTTAAACTCTTCAGTAAGGCCGAGGATAGGATCGGCGGGAGCAGCTAACACTTTTTCAAACATAATCTTCATCCATGTCAATTGAGAGGGGATAGTATCTATGGGTAGTTATACCTGTATGGAATTTTTAAGACAATACGAAGTGAACAGAAAGACCAAAAAAAATCCATTTCAATCAGATTTATTGACTAAAGAGGATATTTGATAACAAAACACCCTACGGATTAACCTATAGGGTGCAAGAAGTTAGTGGATTTTGAATAGATTACGCTGGTTGAGCAATAAAGCTTTCGCGCTCGAGTTCACTCGCTACATTTTTGCCATCTTTGTAGGTCGCAGCAATTGAAACAAACGCTTGTTCGACGACCAGAAAAGCTTGGACAACTTGCGGATCAAAATGCGTCCCATTGCCCTCTAAGATGATCTGTTTAGCTTGTTCATGAGTAAAGGGTGGCTTGTAGACTCGCTTCGAGATGAGCGCATCATAAACATCAGCTAATGCCATTAAACGGCCAGATAACGGGATATCTTCACCAGACAACTGATTAGGATAACCACTGCCATTCCATTTCTCGTGGTGAGTCAGAGATATCTCCTTTGCGACTCTTAAGAAAGAGCTACTTCCCAACTGCTTTTCTGCAATAGATAACGCTTCAGCCCCAATCGCGGGGTGACCTTTCATTATCTCAAACTCTTCGTCCGTCAATTTGCCCGGCTTCAATAACACACTATCAGGAACACCTACTTTGCCCACGTCGTGCAAAGGCGCAGATTTGTAGAGCAACTCGATGTAGTTTGGTGTTAACAAGCTTGAGTGGGTTTCTGATTTGCTGAGCTCTTGTGCGAGCACCTTGACGTACTCTTGAGTTCTTAGGATATGTGCGCCCGTTTCATTGTCTCGAGATTCAGCCAATGCCGATAAGCTCACAATGGCCACGTCACGTGTGGTTTTGACTTCGTTTTGCGCGGTTTCAAGGCTATCAAGCATTGTATTGGTCATAGATGCCATTGAGCCAAGCTCGTTGTAGCCGAAAATAGGTAAGCGAACGCCTTGCTCGCCATTGGTGACTTTGTTTAATGCGTGCTCTTGGCTTAGGAGAATACGCTTAATTAGCTTGCTCCAAAGCGTCATGATGGTTATCGCGTAGCCACCCAGTACCACAGCCAAATAAATAAACTCTTTGATCACGCTGATCTTGCCGGTGCCATCCAATAAGCGGTCAGGGTTATGTTCTAACCAGAAGATGTCTTTGACAGCAATCATCGTCAACATAGTCGTCAGTGTTACCAGAAGCACGATAACCAAGCCTATCATCTGCTTGACCAGTGAACTTCTTTCACCAACCAGTTGGAAGTCGAATTGTCCAGTCGTCTCCATTTTATCCATTTGGCTGAGCTTGGCATTCAATTGAAGAATGGTTCCGGTAAAGAAGCCGAATAGACTCATGCCAAACAGCACCTTCAAATTACTATCTATGGTGAATTCATAGCTTAAGTTGTAGTAGAGCGCGAAAGGCACACTTGCAGCAAAAAATAGCAGGGTATCGAGTTGCGTGAATCGGCCTTGCTTGACCAAGGTATGTTGCGCCAATGGGTAACGACGTGCGAGCCATAATAAGATAAACACAATACTGACTTGTGTGAAAATCTCTAACGTCGTTAAGCTATCGAGCATAGGGCACACCCGACTGCCATAGGTGCCAAACAGCACGCCAGCAATGACGTATAACTTAGTCGTTAGCGATTGATTGTAATTTGAAGTATCCATCGGTAAGCCTTTGTTCTCATTCTTATTAGATTTACGCATTCATTGATTCACGACTTTAGAATTGCGAATGATTAGCATAACTGACGTGAATAAGACCGGAAATTCTATCGATAGCTTTCGTGGATTGATACAAGAAACTGGTTTGTGTTAGAGATTTGTTAGCTAGGTGGGGGTTATTGCAGCATTTTTATGAAGATACTTGAATAGCCCCGGTCGAGGGTCGAGGCTATTCAGTCTGTGTATTGGGTTAGAATCGCGCGTGATTGAGTTCGCTATCTACTTTAACCCGTTACTTTTTGAGATTGATTTCAGCTTCGATTGAGCCGGTTTCAATCTCAGGGTGAGACGCTAGTTTGTCTGCAGCCCATTGGTTGATGTGTTTCAGAATAGCAGACACCGCGTGTTTTTCCGTTGGTGCTTGGTCTTGTTCGACATCGATCTTTTGCTTTGGATGTGAGCCTGTCGCATCTTCAGCAATATGGAGCCAATCTGGGTGCCAGTAATATGGCTGACCGCTCGGTGTTGTCCAACTGTGAACACCGTTTGACTCTCCTTTATAACTTAATTGGTCTGCTTCTATTTTTTTCATTGTTATCTCGCATGTTTTTGGGTTACATCAAATTATTGAGGTAGAAAGCCAACTTAGCTCCTACCTTGGGTACAAACTTAGCAAAGCTTACAAAGTTATCTGTGAACCAATTCACACTATTGTGGAAATTAGGTGCGATCATATGGATAGCAGCAATAGTTGTTGGCGTAAGTGATAAAATCACCGGCTCACAGAATTTCTCTAGGTAGTACAATTAGATGGCGCGTTATGAAGAGCTTGCAAAGGATATTCGAACTCAGATAGCCAACAATACGTGGCGATCCGGAGAGAAGATCCCTTCGGTACGCATGAGTTGTCGAAATTACAACGTCAGCAATAGTACTGTCTTACAAGCCTACCAGTTGCTAGAAAGCGAAGGGTGGATCATCGCTAAACCTCAGTCGGGCTACTTTGTAGCGCCAAGGCTGGACGGCGTTGACTACGCACAGCCACTCGTTAGTGAAAAGAAAGCCATTAATGACCGCTTATTTGATTTCTTGAAGTCGAGTTCAGCCGAAGGTGTGATTCCTTTCGGCTCTGCATTCCCAGATCCCGACCTTTTCCCGTTACCTACCTTGACTCGAAACCTTGCCAGCGCGGGTAGGAAGATGACTGGCGCGAGTGTGATAAATAATTTACCACCGGGCAGTGAGTCCTTGAGAAGGCAAATCGCACAGCGTTATCTGCAGCAAGGGATTACGGTTAATCATCAAGACATCGTGATTACGTCGGGTGCTATGGAAGCGCTCAACTTGAGCCTGCAAACGGTCACCAAGTCGGGTGATAACGTCGTGATTGAGTCTCCCGCCTTCTATGGTGCTCTGCAGGCTGTCGAGAGGCTCGGGCTTAACCCTATCGAAGTGGACGTTTGCCCAATCAATGGGTTGAATATAGAGCAGTTTGAAAACGCGCTACAAAACCAAGATGTTAAAGCGTGTTGGCTGATGACGACTTTTCAAAACCCAACGGGAACCAGTTTGTCGGAACAGGCAAAGCGCCGTGTGGTAGAGATTGCAGAACAGCATGGAACCTACATTATTGAAGATGACGTGTATGGCGATCTTTATTACGAAGGGCATAAGCCGAAGCCACTAAAGGCCTTCGATAAGACCGATTCCGTCTTGCTTTGTGGGTCGTATTCAAAAAGTTTGTGTCCTGGTTATCGAGTAGGGTGGGTTGTGAACACGCGTTTTAACGACGCGATTCAAAAGTTACAGCTTCTTTCTACGTTATCGAGTAGCGCTCCTGTTCAACTTGGTGTCGCTCATTTCTTAACGCATGAAAGCTACGACAATCACCTTCGTAAACTGCGTAAAAACCTTGTCGTCAGGAAAGAGCGATTTATCGATGTCATTAAGCAGTACTTTCCGCATTCAATCGAGATTGAAGAGCCGGCTGGTGGTTACTTGATATGGATTCGCTTTTCTGAAAAATTCGACAGCCAACAGTTTCATCAACTGGCTATCGAACAAGGTATTAGCGTTGCATCTGGCGATCTGTTTAGTGAGCATGGCAGAGTGGATAACGCGATACGATTGAACTTCTCTTATGAACTGACAGAAGAGAAAGAACAGGCGCTCATCTGGCTTGGCAAACTGGCACATCAACTTACGCACTCGTAAAACCTTAAGTCCCTCATAAAAAAAACAATCATTCCAACTGTACGGGTTGTTTGTGGGGTAACTGTACGCCTAATTGACCAAAGAGTTGTGATTCAATAACGGTAGACCAAATATTGGAGATACCGTTATGTTGAAAATGACTATGGGAAATGAAGTTAAGCTGATTATTGTCGCTATTGTGTGTGCGCTTCTGCTTATTCTCGGCCACGTACTGCTGGCAAAAGCATTCGCTGATATGGCGTGGGCGGAATACACCACTGCCGCGATCCCATTCGTTATGATGGCAATTTGCGGTCTTGCAATAAAATACGCTATCGACCAAGATGTGGATTAGCTTTTGAAATAATGAGTCTCAGATAGTGGCACGCAGAAGCATCTGGACTCGTTTTATTCCGAACATAAAAAAACCTCCGCAAGTGCGGAGGTTTTTGTTTGTTCTTAACTTTTAATATCGAATAGGTTTCGAATTAGAAGTTTGCAGAGCGTGGTGTACGTGGGAATGGAATCACGTCACGAACGTTACCCATACCTGTTACGTAAGATACTAGACGCTCGAAACCAAGACCGAAACCAGCGTGTGGCACTGTACCGTATTTACGTAGGTCGCGGTACCAGCTCATGTGCTCAGGGTCGATACCCATAGCAATCATACGCTCGTCTAGAATGTCTAGACGCTCTTCACGTTGTGCACCACCGATGATTTCACCGATGCCTGGTGCAAGTACGTCCATTGCTGCAACTGTTTTGCCGTCGTCGTTTAAGCGCATGTAGAAAGCTTTGATGTCTTTCGGGTAGTTCTTAACGATAACAGGTGCTTTGAAGTGCTCTTCAGCTAGGTAACGCTCATGCTCAGAAGACATGTCGATGCCCCACTCAACGTCAAACTCAAATTTCTTACCAGAGTCTAGTAGGATTTGGATTGCGTCAGTGTAGTCAACTTGTGCGAAGTCAGCGTCAACGAATTGCTCTAGACGAGTAATTGCTTGCTTGTCGATGCGAGAAGCGAAGAATTCAAGGTCGTCGCGGCGCTCTTCAAGAACAGCAGCGAAAACGTACTTAAGCATGTCTTCAGCCAGTTTCGCTACATCGTTAAGGTCTGCAAACGCAACTTCAGGCTCAACCATCCAGAACTCAGCTAGGTGGCGGCTTGTGTTTGAGTTTTCAGCACGGAACGTAGGACCGAACGTGTAAACCTTGCTTAGTGCACAAGCATAAGCTTCAGCATTAAGTTGGCCAGATACTGTTAGGAACGTCTCTTTACCGAAAAAATCTTCGTTGAAGTCTACGTCGCCTTTTTCAGTGCGTGGTAGGTTTTCCATGTCTAGCGTAGAAACACGGAACATTTCACCAGCGCCTTCTGCATCAGATGCAGTAATAAGCGGAGCAGAAGTCCAGAAGAAACCTTGCTCGTGGTAGAAACGGTGAATCGCTTGAGATAGACAGTTACGTACACGTGCTACTGCGCCAATCACGTTTGTACGTGGACGTAGGTGAGCAACTTCACGAAGGTACTCGATAGAGTGACGCGTCTTAGCCATTGGGTAAGTGTCAGCGTCTTCAACCCAGCCTACAACTTTAACGTCAGTTGCTGCTAGTTCGAAGTCTTGACCTTTCGCAGGAGACTCAACAATCTTACCCGTTACTTCAACAGAGCAGCCAGTTGTTAGCTTTAATACTTCGTTTTCGTAATTATTAAGATTATTAGGAACCACGGCCTGAATCGGGTCGAAACAAGAGCCGTCATAAATGGCAAGGAAAGAGATTCCAGCTTTGGAATCACGACGTGAACGGATCCAGCCGCGAACAGTTACTTCACTGTCTACCGCTAGCTTGCCGCCAAGTACGTCTGTTACAGGCGCGTAAGTCATGTTGATTTCATTCTCCATTGAGGGACAAATTCAACTCAAAGTCTCTGGCATTGCTGCAAATAAATATACATTTGCACAATAATTAGCCGAAACATTAAGTTGTATAAACTTTTTAAATCGATTGAACATATTACCTGTCATACCGACAGCTTCAACCTTTATTCTTGCTTGGTGAAAGAAATATTGTGTCTACTGACGATAAATAGGTTTGAGGGTGTGTTTTTTGTTCGATCTTAGCGTCAGCCTTACCTTTCACCCTATGTGAGCTGCTGAACGAGCATGGCGTAATCGAAACCTTTGTTTTCAATAATGGGAGTGTGATTGTGTTGAGACTCACTCTATATTGGCGCGGATTCAGTCATTTTGGACTTGATCACCTTCTTAATTTCCCACTAAAGTACAAGAGGAGTTTAATATCTACGTGTTAATTACGCCGCCTTAACCCCTGCATTCTCTCTACACCCGCACTTTTCGAGCGCTCGCTCATTCAAGAAAAACAGTCGATCAAATTATGTCTCAACAAGGCAGGACTGGCTGTACAAGTAAAAGAGAATTACATGCTTAATTATTTAAAAAAACACTGGTTATCAAACGTTAAAGGAGATTCATTATCTGGGATTGTGGTTGCACTCGCATTGATCCCTGAAGCCATCGCATTTTCAATTATTGCAGGCGTTGACCCTAAAGTAGGGCTCTATGCCTCGTTCTGTATTTGTGTCGTCACTGCTTTGGTTGGCAGTCGTCCGGGAATGATTTCCGGTGCAACAGGCGCTATGGCGCTACTAATGGTCACTTTAGTGAGAGAGCACGGACTAGAATATCTACTCGCCGCTTCATTTCTAGCTGGCGTCATTCAGATCGCAGCTGGTTATCTCAAGCTTGGTAACCTGATGAATTTCGTTTCCAAATCGGTGATTACTGGATTTGTTAACGCGCTCGCCATTCTAATTTTCATGGCCCAACTTCCTGAATTAATCAACGTCCCTTCAAGCGTTTACGTGTTAGTCGCTTTGGGTTTGGCGATCATTTATCTGCTTCCTTATTTCCCCAAGTTTGGTCGCGCAATACCTTCTCCACTGGTCGCGATTGTTACCCTGACAATCATTAGTTTGCTCTTCGGCTTAGATGTGAGAACGATTGGCGATATGGGCAAGCTTCCCGATTCACTGCCTGTGTTCTTGATTCCTAATATTCCATTCACGTTTGAGACGCTTGCAACCATCCTGCCATATTCGATTGCTCTGTCTCTGGTTGGCTTGTTGGAATCCTTGATGACAGCGACCATAGTCGATGACCTGACTGATACTGAAAGCAATAAAAACAATGAGTGTAAAGGGCAGGGCGTTGCGAACATCGTGGCTTCCCTTTTTGGTGGAATGGCGGGCTGCGCAATGATCGGTCAGTCGATCATTAACATCAAATCAGGCGGCTTAACCCGATTGTCCAGCATGATCGCTGGGGTGGTTTTGTTGCTAATGGTGGTGTTTGTTTCTGATTGGTTGAAGCTGATACCGATGGCCGCTTTAGTGTCTGTGATGATCATGGTTTCTATCGGCACATTCTCATGGCGTTCCATTGTTGAGCTTAAAGATCACACACTGCCAACCAATGTAACCATGCTAGCAACCGTGGCGGTGGTGGTGTTTACTCATAATTTAGCAATAGGTGTTGCGGTTGGCGTGGTGCTGTCGGCTCTGTTTTATGCACATGCCAGCAAATCCATGGTGTTTATATCCGATGAAGTCGTGACAAACGAAATGCACACCATTCACCGAGTAAAAGGCCATGTCTTCTTTGCTTCGTCAGATGCGTTTGTCGACTTATTTGATTATGACAACGCGACCTCTTTAGTGACCATCGATATATCGGATGCGTCATTCTTAGATAATACCTCGGTCGAGGCGCTTGATAAGGTTGTGTTCAAGTTCCGTAAAAAAGGGGCTTACGTTGAAGTGTCAGGAATGGATAGCGTGAGTGCGAATCTGATAGTAAAACACGCGATGTATCACAAGCATAAAGACTTAACCGCGGTTTCCATTACGCACTAATCTTGGTTTACGGTTCTTTTAAAGCCTGAAAGCCTGAAAGCCTGAATTAGACGTTGCTATGAAGATAAAGCGCTCATTGTTGAGCGCTTTTTTGTTGGCGATCTATGACTTCTTCTTTGTACTCGACAAAGTAAACTGATTAATCAGCGATTCAAGATGATCAGATAGCTCTTCTAAGTCATTGCTGATGTTGCGAGTTTCAGCCGCGGATTGCGATGTGTTGTTGGCGTGAGAGGTGATGGTTTCAACCTTTTGTTGAACATCTTGAGTCGCTTGTGTGGTGGATTGCGTTTGCTGCTGAATATTCTGTGCGTGAGCCAGCACCTGTTTCATCTCTTCGACCACACCATTCATTTCAATTGAAAGTGCGTCGATATCGGTTGAGCTTTGATGGGCTTGTTCGCAAACGCGATCGGCAGAATTCAGCGACTCTTCGCTGCCTTGCTGGAACTGATGAATGATTGACTCAATACTGCCTGTTGCTTCAGCGGTTCGTGATGCAAGATGGCGAACTTCATCAGCCACCACCGCAAACCCACGACCTTGTTCTCCCGCACGTGCCGCTTCAATTGCTGCATTCAAGGCCAGAAGATTGGTTTGGTCAGCAATGCCACGAATCACACTCAATATTGAAGAGACCTCTCCGGTTTGCTCATTGAGTGTCAGTATTTTGTGTTTCACTTCTTCTATGCTGCTAACGAGGTTTTTTATCTCACTGCTTGCTTCGTGTGCTTGGTTGGCACTCTTACACGCCACATCAGCGGTGTGATTGATAAGCTCTGAAGCTGTTAAAGTCGCTTGTTCTACATTGACTTGCTGTGCCTGTATTCCTTCGACATTGTGTTGCACTTCTGCGGTTTCGCTTTGCTGGTCGCTGACGGCTTGCTCGGTAATTTGCGCGACACTAGTCAGTTGGTTGGCAGACGCATTTAACTTGTGCGAGGTGCTTTGTACCTTTTCTAAGCTGTCAGATACGGTTCCCATGAACGAGTTGATGGAGTTAGCCAGCGTGCCAATCTCATCCTTGCTTTGTTCCGGCAGGCGAGTGGATAGGTTTTTATCGTTGCTGACTTGGGTCATAAAGCGAGAAGTCTGTTGCAGCGGGCGCACGATAATCTTACGAATTAATCCCATCGTAAGGACAAATCCGGCAAACGAGATCACTGCCATAATGCCAATAGCAGCCATGGTTTGAGTGTTAATCAGCGAGTTAACATGGTTAAGGTTATATTCGAGACGAATCGCACCCAAGACTTCACCTTCTGGTGCCATATGACAGGCGACACAATTGGTTCCTCGGTAATCTTCACTCGACTTCATTGGCAGAGCAATAACCAAGCCTTTGCCCCAATCAGCAGAAAAAGGTTCGATAACGGTTTCGCCCGCTAGCGCTCGTTTATCAATATCGTCAACCGGTGTTTGGTTGTCATTACCTGGGCCATATAACTTGCTGACAGCGTCGGCGCGTAAAACACGAACGTCTTCAATGCCTTCTTGAGCCAGTGCTTTCTGACGAAGGGTCTCTTTTTGTGCCATGGTGCCGGTGAGCATCATCATATTGAGGCTATCGAAGTAGTTACTTGCTTTGTCGTGAAGCTGCTCACTTAACACTGAGTTTACAAGTTGCTTTTGTTGCGAATATTGGAAATAGGTCGATATTGCCAGCAAAAAGGTGAACACGATGGCGAGGGCCACTAGGATTTTAAAGGTGATTGTTGAGCGCATAAGGTGTTTGTTTTTATTAATTATAATGACGCAAATACTGTACTAGTAAGAATTCCTACCACCTATGGGGTATAACGAATTGTGTGACCACACTCCGGTTGTGGTTATGTTTCTGTGATGTAGCGAGTTTGTGTCGTGTCTGATGTTGAAATGGAACGCGCTTCAAGCTCCTCGCTGTTCTTAAAACAGACTGTTGTTTTGGGAAAATTGAAGTGCAGCATCGAGTTTTGATTGTGCTGATAATTAGAAAAGCCTAGGTTGTTAATTAGCTCGATGTATTTGTCCGCTTGTCTTTTATCAATAAAGACTATTGTTTTAGACGACTTAGTGGTCAATTTATATCCAAATGGTTGTTTTGTTCAATTTAATAGCAAAAATTGTGGTTATAGCGTTGTGTTTCGAGGCTCATTCGATAAGATGAAAAGACCTCTATGATAGAGGTAGGGCAGCAACGGATACGCTGCTTCAAATACTATGGAATGTGACTTATTGGACACATACATGAAATTCAAGATTACATCACCGATTATTGAACCTACGGAAGGTTCACCACATCAGTTAATGCTTACTCACGCTTCTCGTTTTACCTCTTTTAAGACAAGCTCCCCTTTGAACGCCCTGTTCGACAACGTCTCTGCACGCTTCTTTACCGCTTATCGCTCCTATTGTTATTCGTTTTATAACTTTATTTCTATCTGAACTCCGTTGTCATCCGCTCGATGAACGAAGACTCACATCTATAAAAACTAAACAAATAAGTTAAAAACAATGAATATTAAAATGATGGGTAGCTCCCTAATTATCGCTGGTACCGCTCTCGGTGCTGGTATGCTTGCGATCCCAATGGTATTAGCTCAATTCGGATTGCTTTACGGCACACTGCTTATGGTACTGATCTGTTTCGGTACGACTTACGCAGCATTACTACTTCTAGAAGCGACCATCAAAGCGGGTGGCGGTCTAGGATTAAACTCTATTGCCCGAAAAACCTTGGGTAAACAAGGTCAGTTGCTTACCAACGGCTTGCTATACGCGTTGTTGATTTGCCTATTAATGGCTTACATTCTGGGCGCAGGTGACTTGCTGAGTAAGTTACTGTCTAACTTTGGCGTCGAAATTACCGCGACTACCAGCCAAACCGTGTTTACCTTGCTTGCTGGCGCAGTAGTCGCAAGTGGTACTGGTGTGATTGATAAGCTCAATCGAGCATTGTTCTTCGTGATGCTTGCTAGTTTGTTTGCAACCATGGCCTTCTTAGCGCCGAGCATGACTCAAGAAAACTTGATGCAGGTAACCAGCCATGACCACGTTGACCTAATCAAAACCAGTGCCATCCTGTTTACGAGCTTTGGCTTTATGGTGGTGATTCCAACCTTGGTTTCTTACAACCACGAAGCGACAGACAAACAGCTACGTAACATGGTGATCATCGGTTCTCTGATCCCATTAGTGTGTTACTTGTGTTGGTTGTTTGCGGTAGTGGGCAACTTGAGTGAAGAGCAATTCAGAAGCTTTGAGAACGTATCAGATTTGATGGCGGCGTTTGAGGCTCAGTCTCCTTGGGTGGGTAACGTTCTGTCTACCTTCACGGGCTTGGCGTTGTTGACCTCTTTCTTTGGTGTGGCGATGGCGTTGTTCAACCAGAACAAAGACATGTTCAACCAAAATACAGCGGTAACGTACTGCATTAGCTTTATCTTGCCGTTGGCTGGTTCATTGCTTGCGGCAGACAAGTTCCTACAAGTACTGAATTACGCAGGTATCATCTTGGTGTTCCTAGCGGTGTTTGTTCCTCTGGTTATGGTCCACAAACAGCGTTTCATGAAAGTTGCTGATGACCGATACCGAGCAGAAGGTGGCAGCGCAATGATGTTGTTCTCACTGCTGTTTGGTTGCTTCCTGCTTATCTCACAAGTGATCTAGTTCTTTGGTCCATTATCTAAGATGCGAATCGAGCATCTTAGATATAAGTGGCCGGAATTCAGATACAAAAAAGGAACGCATCGGCGTTCCTTTTTATTATCTGCTGATTAAAAACAGATTGATTCAAAGGCTATCAACAAACAACCTTAACAGCCAAACCACCTTGAGAAGTCTCACGGTATTTAGCGTTCATGTCTTTACCTGTTTCTAGCATTGTTTCGATAACTTTATCTAGAGAAACAGTAGGAGCAGAAGAACGACGAAGTGCCATACGAGTCGAGTTGATTGCTTTAACTGCAGCAATACCGTTACGCTCGATACATGGTACTTGTACTTGGCCAGCAACTGGGTCACATGTTAGACCTAGGTTGTGCTCCATGCCGATTTCTGCAGCCATACATACTTGCTCAGGGCTACCACCCATAAGCTCAGCAAGACCAGCAGCAGCCATAGAGCATGCCACACCAACTTCACCCTGACAGCCAACTTCAGCACCAGAGATTGAAGCGTTACGCTTGTAAAGACCACCGATCGCGCCAGAAGCTGCGAAGTAACGGATGTAATCTTTCTCTGTCACTGTTTGGATGAACTTATCGTAGTAAGCCAATACAGCAGGGATGATGCCACATGCGCCGTTTGTTGGTGCCGTTACTACACGGCCGCCAGCTGCATTTTCTTCGTTTACTGCGAAAGCAAACATGTTTACCCAGTCAACAACCGACATTGGATCATTGGTTGTTTTTTCTGAAGTCATTAGCTGTTGGCGAAGTGCTGCTGCACGACGAGGTACACGTAGTGGACCAGGCAGGATACCTTCAGTATTCATACCGCGATCCATACACTCACGCATCGTTTTCCAGATGTTAGCGAAGTAAGTGCGAGACTCTTCGTCTGAGTGGAATGCTGCTTGGTTTTTCATAACCAGTGTACTGATAGAAAGACCGCTTTCCTTACACTGATTAACCAGCTCTTCAGCTGTTGTGAATTCGTAAGGTGCTTTGATTGGGTTTTCTTCTTCTTTGCCGAAGTTCTCTTCGTCAACGATGAAACCGCCACCAATTGAGTAGTACGTTTTTGAGTATGCAACTTCGTCACCAACCCATGCATGAATGCTCATGCCGTTCTCGTGTAGAGAAAGGTTGCTAGTGTGGAAGTTCATACCGCCATCGCGTGGGAACGATACTGTATGACAGTGCATGCCAACAGGAAGGCGCTCAGTTTCTTCTACGCGAGCAATGAAGCCAGCAATAGAATCGATATCAACACGCTCAGGAGTATTGCCAGCAAGACCCATGATGATTGCGATATCTGTGTGGTGACCTTTCCCTGTCAGTGATAGCGATCCATATACGTCCACGGTGATTTTAGTGATGTCGCGCAATTTTCCCATTGAACGTAGGTCATCAATAAATTCTTTACCCGCTTTCATTGGTCCAACTGTGTGTGAGCTCGATGGACCAACACCGATTTTATAGATATCAAATACACTAATCATAGCGATTACCTCAAAAAGAGAGCCTCCCAAGGGGAGTAGGGAGGCTCATTTATTATCATTATATTTTTTGTCTAATCTCGCGATATAAGATGGATGCCATCTTATAAAAAGGGCTTGAGATTAAAGAGCGCCGTAGATTACAGAACTAATAGCCGCTAGACCACATAAAGCCGTAAAGATTTGCACAGGAGCTGAAGTTTTGTACTTAGCCATAGCTGGTACTTTCTGCATCGCGAACACAGGCATTAGGAACAGGATAGCTGCAATCATTGGAGCACCCATTGTTTCAATCATACCTAGGATACTTGGGTTAACTACCGCAACAATCCAAGTTGTAACAACGATGAACGCTAGAGATGCTTTTTCAATCTTAGAGATTGAAGAACCAGAGCGAGACTTGATTAGACCAACAAGACCTTCGTGAGCACCTAGGAAGTGACCGAAGTAGCTAGAAGTAATCGCTGCGAATGCTACAAGAGGACCCATGTAAGAGATAAGTGGAGACTCGTGAACGTTAGCTAGGTAAGAAAGAACAGAGATGTTCTGTGCTTGCGCTGTTGCTAGTTGCTCTGGAGATAGAGAAAGCACTACAGAGAATACGAAGAACATTACAAAACCCATCAGCATCATTGCTGCGCCACCAGTGATCGCGTCAGTTTTCTTAACTGCGTCATCACCGTATACACGACGTTGCTCTTTAGAGAACTGTGAAATGATTGGGCTGTGGTTGAAAGAGAACACGATGATTGGAATAGCAAGCCAGATAATAGAAGGCATTGTTGACCATTCTGGGCTTACGTCCATCATTGAAGTGTTCCAATCAGGAACTAGGTAAAAAGATAGCGCTAGTAGGATGAATACTAGTGGGTAAACCATTGCTGAAGTTGCTTTAAGCATCAGCTCTTTACCGAATACAACACCTGCTGTCATAGCAAGGATAAGTGCACCAGAAAGAAGAGGACGAGGAATAGATTCCATACCCATTTGGTTTACTAGGAAAGAATCAACTGTGTTTGTGATACCAACACCGTAGATAAGAACGATCGGGTAGATAGCGAAGAAGTAAGCAAAAGTAATAATGTTTGCGCCAGTCTTACCGAAGTGCTCTTCAACTGTGTCTGTAATATCAGCTTCAGGGTTTTTAGCAGACAGTACGAAACGAGCTAGAGATTTGTGTGCGAACCAAGTCATTGGTGCCGCAATTAGAGCTAGGATAACTAATGGCCAAAAACCACCCGCACCAGCTTTGATTGGAAGGAATAGTACGCCAGCACCAACTGCTGTACCGAATAGTGATAAACACCAGGTAAAATCTTTATAGTTAAACTTGCTTGAATCTTTAACGGCATTTGCCGAAGAAGTTGTTGTGTTCATGTTAAATTACTCATTTTTTGGGAACAGGAAATAAGTCGGGGCTAATTCTGCAGAATTTTCTTCTGCAAAAAATAGATCTAAATCATGTAATGAAACGGCGTGTCACATGATATGCGAAAAACGAATTTTTGATCACGAAAATAGCGTGCTACATGTGATTTATGTTTATGCCTGGTATTAGTTTTATTTATGCGAAAGGCGGGGTTGTATAGATTTATACCAGGGAAACGTTTGCGTAAAATTGCATTAATAAATCTGTTCCATAGAAAGTCTGGATTTTGTTAACAGAGATTAAACAAAACGTAGTTGCTATGTGATTCGTTGCAGTACGTGTTGCTGCAGCGATTGGATAATTTGCGCCGTAACGCCCCAAATTAGGTGCTCTTGGAAAGGCATCGCAAAAACCCGATGCTTGATTTGTTTAAAGTTAACAGTGTGGCTGTGTAACTTGGCTTGGTCTAAAACATAGGTAGCGGGTACCTCAAAAATTGAGGCGACTTCGTTCTCATCAATGATGGCTTCATAGTCAGGATCGACCATGGCAATAATCGGCGTCACAGAAAATTTACTAATAGTACTCAATGCTGGTAATTGCCCAATAATTTTAACTTGATCCGATCGAATTCCCACCTCCTCATGGAGCTCTCTGAGTGCAGTGAATTGCATAGAAGGGTCAGAAAGTTCGTGTTTACCACCAGGAAAGCTGACTTGGCCGGGGTGATGCTTTAAATGAGCCGCTCTTTTAGTAAAAATGACATGTAAACCATCTTCTCTTTCAACTAAACCTACCACCACTGCCGCTTTACGTAATTGCTCGCCACTGATGTGCGAAACACGCTCTACTGACTCAGGATGATAGCCAACGGTAGGGTTAAGTTGGAATTGCTGAAGGAAGTTTTCTTTATTCATATCAAGCCAATATATTGATTATTATGATTTTAAGTATAGACATAACCGTGGGTTGATTACCAATATCGAGTTTTTCTTCATTCACTTTCCCTCTTTTAGTTATCAATTGGGCGTCATGAGAGGCTGTTTACCGATGAATCTCCTCAAAATGACGATTT
The DNA here is from genome assembly GCF_041466145.1 of Vibrio sp. 10N.239.312.D08. Classification (NCBI taxonomy): domain Bacteria; kingdom Pseudomonadati; phylum Pseudomonadota; class Gammaproteobacteria; order Vibrionales; family Vibrionaceae; genus Vibrio; species Vibrio sp. 10N.239.312.D08. The sequence goes on from NZ_JBFSSD010000006.1 coordinate 70,826, forward strand.
TTGCTATATTCAATATGTGCATACAGGCGAGTAAGCGTTACCCATGTCATAAAATTGGGTGACGAAACGTAGATTTTTTGTTTAAGAATTTGATAACAATAACTTAGTGGACCATTCTAAAAAGAAATAGAAGAAAAGGTATGAGATGAAAGGAATCATATTCACCGAATTTTTAGAGCTTGTTGAAGACAAGTTTGGGCTAGAGCTTTTGGAAGAAGTTCTAGAAATGTCAGAAGATGAAGGGATCTATACGTCGGTCGGCAGTTACGACCACAAAGACCTTGTCAGGTTGATTATCAACTTGAGTAAGAAAACCGATATTGATGCGGCAAGCTTGCAACGCGTGTTTGGGCAGTCTGTATTTAAGAACTTACTGGCCTCATTACCGAATAAAGCGAGCCTTGCTCACAGCAATACCACCTTTCAATTTATTCAGCACGTAGAGCGTTACATTCATGTTGAAGTGAAGAAGCTCTATCCAGATGCTGAGCCACCTGAATTCAGTTTTATCACCACGAACGAAGCACAACTTGTTTTTGACTACAAAAGCGCAAGGTGTATGTCTCATGTTTGCTTAGGGCTTATTGAAGGATGTGCTGAATACCACGGTGAATCTATCGCGGTGGAGATGACGCCACAAAATGATGACCAAAGCGTGGTTAGGTTTAATCTCAAAGTAGAAAAGTAATATGGATCTGGCATCTGCCCTAGAGAAGAAGCTTAAGCGTCAAATCGCGGCAAGAAAAGCGGCTGAAGGATTGTTGGAACAGAAGAGCCTCGAACTGTTCGAGGCTAACCAACAACTTGAGCTTGCTTTGCGTCAGTTAGAAAAGCGCTCCAACGCGAATATACGCCGCATTGAATTCCAAGAACAAATCGACAACCTGTTGATTGATTTTGGGCGCGCGTTTCTAAGAAATGATCTCGATGATGTCATGCTATCTGAACTAACGACCAACGTGACTAACAGTTACTTAATCGAAGCCAGTCGTTTGATTCTACCTCCCAAGCTCATCCCTCAGTTACAGACCTATGATTATGGCGATGAGACTGTCGAGGTGTTAGAGCAAGACATTCAAGAACCTCATTGGCAAGACAACCTACTGACCGTGCCCTTAGAGGTTGAAAAAGTCATAGTTGGTGCGTTAATCGTCAGAGTCAGGTTGTTAGACCAAGACTACGAGTTTATCCAAAGCCAACTGTTGTTGGTCACGGACCTTATCTGCAGTGCCTTAACCCATCAACTAGCAATCAACCGAAATATTGAATCACGTAAACGAGCGGAAGAGTCCGAAAGGGCAACGCGTGACTTTGTGGCCATGATTAATCATGAGTTAAGAACTCCACTTAATGGCTTACTAGGCAGTGCCGAGTTGATCAGTGATACCGAACTGAATAGCTCTCAGCGTGAGATAGTGAACAACCTGAGCCAATCTGGAGAGTTTCTCCGAACCATCATTAATGATCTATTGGATTACAGCAAAATTAACGCAGGGATGTTAGAGCTTATTCCAAAGAAATTTGCCCTACGTGATTTGAGAAACACGATTGAAAGCATCTTCGTCAATCGAGCAATTGAGAAGCAGCTCGAATTCAATATCAGTGTTGCGTCAAACGTTCCCTCCCATTTCCAAGGCGATTTAGAGCGCATCACACAACTGTTTGTGAACTTAATAGGTAATGCGATTAAATTTACAGAAGAAGGGCATGTGAATGTTGATATTGAGTGGGACAAAAACCAATTTGTTTTCTCTGTAGAAGATACCGGAGTCGGAATCGCTGAATCGGCGCATAAGACGCTGTTTGAACCTTTTACGCAGGCAGATAACTCAAGTAGTCGGAACTATGAGGGCACCGGGCTTGGCTTAGCGATTTGTCGCAAACTGGTGGCTCTGATGAATGGCGATATTGGGGTGACCAGTGTTGTTGGCTCAGGCACGACCTTTACCATCTCGATTCCTCTTCAAGTTGTCGATGTTCCGGCAGAGAGTGATAGTGTCGCCAAGGGCTTTGAGTCTGAAGCGGAATTGTCACTACTTAAAGTGCTGGTGGTTGATGATATTAAGATGAACCAGATCATCATCCAGCAAATGCTTCGTAAACATGAGATTGAACCCGCTATCGCAAGCAATGGTGTCGAAGGGTTTGAGCTCGCGTCAGACAACGAATACGACATTGTATTCATGGATTGCAGAATGCCTGTTATGGACGGGTTTGAAGCAACAGAGAAGCTAAGAGAGAAGGGTTACGTTAAATCTATTGTGGCACTGACCGCCGGAACGACATTGGAAGAACGCGAACGTTGTATTCAGTGTGGAATGGATGACATTTTGAGTAAGCCTTACACCGCCAACGATCTGAAAGAGATGCTCAAGAAGTGGGGTGTCTCAGCGGTGAAGGTCGCTTAAACACGCGAATAAAGCGTTGTGAGTTATGTACTCTAACTTACAGACTAAAAAACCGAAGTGATCTTACGATCCTTCGGTTTCTTTTTATATCGAACTTTTGCTAGCCGTTAAGCTACGGAACTCGTCATTAAGTCGCGGAACTCGCAGTTAATGACATTAGGTTTAGCAATCTTCAAGTACCGGTAGAATTCGACTCAGCTTATCCAGTGTTTCTTGGTATTCAGAAGCACAATCACTATCAAATACCACACCACCGCCAGCCCAAGCATAAAGCGTGTTGTTCTCGGCGACTAATGTACGAATGGTAATACTGGTATCCATTCTGCCATTTCGGCTGATGTAGCCAATACTGCCGCAGTACGCTGAACGTCGATGCGGTTCTAACTCTTCAATGATCTGCATCGCGCGAACTTTTGGTGCGCCAGTAATCGAGCCTCCAGGGAAACAGGCTCTCAGAAGGTCAGTTGCAGAGTATTGGTCATCAAGGTCCGCTCGTATCGTGCTCACTAAGTGGTGCACGGCAGGGAAGCTTTCAATATCGAAGAGCTTTGGTACATGCACTGTGCCCGGTTTTGCTACTCGGCCAATGTCATTACGAAGTAGGTCGACGATCATCAAGTTTTCCGCCTGATCTTTATCGGCGCTTGCTAGGTCTTGCGCGTTGGCATTATCAATCATCGGGTCCTCAGAACGAGGTCGTGTGCCTTTGATTGGCTTGGTTTCAATGACGTTGTCTTTGAGTTCTAAGAAACGCTCTGGCGAAACACTGATGATTGCGCAGTCGGCCAAACGGATAAAACCCGAAAAGGGCGCTGAGTTGTACTGTTCTAACTTGTCATAAGCCAGCCATTCACTACCTTGGTATTGGGCATTGAAGCGCTGAGCTAAGTTAATCTGATAGCAGTCCCCGGATAACAGGTACTCTTGAACACTATCGAACTTAGTGGCGTAGCTCTCTTCGCTCATATTGGATTGCCACGGTGTGGTTAACCCAAAGGGCGCATGTGATAGGTGTGATTGAGCCATCTGCTGCATTAGCCAATCATGATGTTCATCGATATTGCTACCGACAATACACGCCGTTTTCAATTGGTGGTCAACGATAACAGCCCATTCATACAAGCCAACTGCCATGTCAGGTGCTTCAATATCACGCTTTGCGAGTGATGGAAGTGTCTCGACTCTGCGCCCTAAATCATAGCTAAAATAGCCTAAAGCGCCGCCAACGAATGGCAACTGAGTGTGCTCTTTAGTCGCAGGCAATAATTGTTGCTGATATTGGTCGAGTAGTTCGAAAGGATCAGAGTCTGAAACCTCGCACGTCTCATTAACATTAACGGTCGTTTCTGCACCGATTGTCTCGAAGGTGGCGATGGGTTGAGCAACTAAAATATCGTATCGACTATCAACGTGGCTTTCTGAAGCGGAGCGTAATAGCATTGCCCACGGCAGGTTTTCAATATGGGAAAACAGCTGTTTAGCTAAAGTTGATTGATATTCAAGCGGCTTGATTTGGATAGAGCGAAATTCGTTGTTATTCATTTGTTTAATTTGTGACAAAGAGTTCGATCACTGCATGGCGTGTGAGAGGAAGCAAGAGTATCATAAATTGAAAATAAAATGGGTTCTTGATTAGAACGGAGTAATCCAAGTGGTTTAGTTTAAAGCTATGCAAGCGATTGCTAAAGCAACTAAATACAGCTCAACACAATAAAAAGCTAAACCACCTAATTCGATTTGGCACATATAGTCAAACTGTGAACCCACATGGAACCAGAACAATAAAGAGGCATGCAATGACGGTTATTCGTAAGCAAGATGTGATCAGCAGTGTCGCTGACGCACTTCAGTACATTTCTTATTATCACCCTTTAGACTTTGTCCAAGCCCTAGAAAAAGCGTACGAGAAAGAAGAGAGCCAAGCAGCTAAAGATGCGATCGCTCAGATTCTTATCAACTCGCGCATGTCTGCGGAAGGCCATCGTCCAATTTGTCAGGATACGGGTATTGTTACTTGTTTCGTGAACATCGGTATGGATGTTAGGTGGGAAACGGATCAAACAGTACAGCAGATGGTTGATGAAGGCGTTCGTCAAGCTTACAACAACCCAGATAACCCATTGCGTGCATCTGTCCTAATGGACCCTGCAGGTAAGCGTATTAATACCAAAGACAACACACCAGCGGTTGTCCACATTAATATGATTCCAGGCAACAAAGTTGAAATTCAAATCGCGGCTAAGGGCGGCGGTTCTGAGAACAAAACCAAGATGGTTATGTTGAACCCTTCTGATGATATTGCAGAATGGGTAGAGAAGACGCTGCCAACAATGGGTGCAGGCTGGTGTCCACCGGGTATGCTAGGTATAGGCATCGGCGGTACGGCTGAGAAAGCAGCTGTGCTAGCGAAAGAATCTTTGATGGAACACATCGATATCCAAGAGCTTATCGAGAAAGGTCCTGAGAACGCAGAAGAAGAGCTTCGTTTAGACATCTTCAACCGTGTAAACAAGCTTGGCATTGGTGCACAAGGTCTTGGCGGTCTCACTACTGTGGTTGATGTAAAAATCAAAACAGCACCAACTCATGCTGCTTCTAAGCCTGTATGTTTGATCCCGAACTGTGCAGCAACGCGTCACGTTCACTTCACACTAGATGGCAGCGGCCCAGCAGAGCTAACGCCACCTAAGTTAGAAGAGTGGCCAGACATCACTTGGGAAGCGGGCGCAAATACACGTCGTGTTAACCTTGATGAAGTGACTAAAGAAGACGTACAAGAGTGGAAGACCGGCGAAACGGTTCTTCTGTCAGGTAAGATCTTAACCGGTCGTGATGCTGCTCATAAACGTATTCAAGGCATGCTAGAAAGCGGCGAAGGCTTACCAGCCGGCGTTGATTTCAAAGGCAAGTTCATTTACTACGTGGGTCCTGTTGATGCTGTAGGTGATGAAGCGGTAGGTCCTGCGGGCCCAACAACTTCAACACGTATGGATAAGTTCACTGACATGATGCTGAACGAAACTGGCATTATGGGCATGATCGGTAAAGCGGAACGTGGCCCTGCAACGGTTGAATCAATCAAAGAGCACAAAGCGGTTTACCTAATGGCGGTTGGTGGTGCAGCTTATTTAGTCGCAAAAGCAATTAAAAAAGCACGCGTTGTTGCGTTTGAAGATCTCGGTATGGAAGCGATTTACGAGTTTGAAGTTGAAGATATGCCTGTAACGGTAGCGGTTGACTCTAACGGCGTGAACGCACACCAGATTGGCCCTGACACGTGGAAAGTGAAGATTGCTGAAGCTGAGAAAGCGTAATTAATCGACGCCAAAAAATCGTAATTGTCGCTAACTTCAGCGTTTGAATTGCAATTTTTGACAGAAAGTTAAAGACAAAAGTGCAGCATTATCTGCACTTTTGTCTTATTATCAATGATATAGTGATAAACACATAGTTTGATATAAGAACATAGGAGAGAGGAATGCCTCGTTTTATTCAGATCCTACAGATTATCTTGGCAGTGGTGATTGGTGCTTTTGTTGGCTACGACCTGATCTTGAAAGGGATCAGTATCTTTGATAATAAATACGTGACGATTACATGTGCGCTTTGGCTAATTGCAGAGATTGCACTGTTTGTTATCTACAAGTTGATTGAAGACGATTAGACGTCGGATATCGTGCAAAAATTCTAAAGCCCCTGATTATGAATGTAGTCAGGGGCTTTTATTCATCTAGCATTAAGAATGTGTATTGCATACTCATCAACATAAGCAAAAGCATACAAACTATCCCAACGGGGAAAGAACATAGGCTTGCCTTTCTATTATCATAACCAGCTAGCCTAACTATCACGGAGTCGTTCAAATGAAACACCTAACTCAAGAAATGAGTGACTTTATAAGCAGAGGAACGGATTCTCATATTCGAGTAGCGGTCACGGGGCTCTCTCGTGCGGGTAAGACAGCATTCATTACTTCGCTGGTTAATCAGCTTCTTCATACGTCTACCCACAAAAACTTGCCACTGCTTGCATCGGCGAGAGATGGAAGAATTATTGGCGCAAAGCGCATCCCGCAACACAACATGATGATTCCACGCTTCTCTTATGATGAAGCGATGGAGTCGTTGAATGCACAGCCACCAGAATGGCCGGTACCAACGCGTGATGTCAGTGAGATTCGTTTAGCCATCAAATATAAGCCTGCGAAGGGCGCAAAGAAGCTACTGAGTAAAAACAGCACCCTTTATCTCGATATTGTCGATTATCCAGGTGAATGGTTGCTTGATTTGCCGTTACTGGATATGGACTTCGATACCTGGAGCCAATCTCAGTTTGCCGCATTGAAAGGCGACAGAGAAACTTACTCGCAACAGTGGAACGTAATGCGTGGTGATATCGATTTGCTAGCAGAAGCGGACGAAAAGAAACTGGTCGCGATTGCCGATAGCTACACCCAGTACCTTCATACTTGTAAAAGTAACGGACTGCATTGGGTACAACCGGGTCGATTCGTATTACCGGGTGAGCTTGAAGGCGCGCCTGTGTTGCAATTCTTCCCGTGTCTCGCACCTGAGGGTAAGTTCTCAAAAACAAGTAACTATGCGGTACTGAAAGCGCGTTATGAAGAGTATCAACAGAAGGTCGTGAAAGCGTTCTACAAGAATCACTTCGCGACGTTCGACAGACAAATCGTGTTGGTGGATTGCTTACAGCCACTTAATGCGGGCTATGACTCTTTCATGGATATGCGTGGCGCGTTAGAACAGTTACTTAAGAGCTTTAAGTACGGTCGAAGCAATATCTTAAGACGTTTATTTGCGCCGAAGATCGACAAGATCTTGTTTGCAGCCACCAAGGCTGACCACGTGACACCGGATCAACATCCGAACTTGGTGTCACTGTTACAACAGATGGTACATCCGGCTTGGCAGCAGGCGGCGTTTGAACACATCGACATGAGTTGTATGAGTATCGCGTCTATTCAAGCGACCAGCGCGGGTTATATCTCGTCTGGCTCAGACAATGTTCCGGCGTTGCAAGGTGTGACTTTGGATAATGTCCCTCAAACCATGTATCCGGGAGAGGTGCCGCGTAAGTTGCCCAACAAACAGTATTGGGAAACCAACCAGTTTGATTTCACGAGCTTTAGACCGATGGAGCAACATTCCGATGAGCCTTGCCAACATCTAAGAGTCGACAAGGTTTTAGAGTATCTCATTGGCGACAAGTTGAAGTAATTGAGGCAATCAAAATGAGTGAATTAAAAACAAAGCAGGTCTTTAATGAACCGTTGAAGACCTCTTTTGATGAGCAAGACAAGACCGACGTTGGCCCGGATTTAGGTGCTCAACAACTGTTCACAGAGCAAGAGAAATTTGTCCCTGTCGCACCGCAAGTGGAAGCCGAACTTGATGGTGAAGCTGAGCAGCAATTGGAACAAGTGATTCGACCGAGCAAAAAGAAGAAGTGGTTTGGAACGGGTTTATTGGTCGCTTTTTCTGGCCTAGTTGGATGGCAAGCAATTGAATCGGTCATTACCGCAATTCAAACTGCTGATTGGCTTGCGTTAGGTTGGGCAGGCTTTATTGCTGCCATTGCTTCATTGGGTTTAGGCGCAATAGGCAAAGAGCTGTGGAAACTGCGTTCACTTAAAGATCACTTTAGTGTGCAAGAGCAGAGTGAAGAGCTACTCCAAAGTCAAAGTGTCGGCAAGGGCAAAGCGTTCTGTGAAAACATCGCCAAGCAAGGTGGCATTATCGCTGAGTCTCCTTCGTACGATAAGTGGCGAAACAGCATTAACCCAGCACACAGTGATGCAGAAGTGTTGGATATGTACGATGCGTTAGTCGTGAGTCAACAAGACAAAGTAGCGACTCAAATCGTCACTAAGTTTTCGACCGAATCGGCGGCTTTGGTTGCAGTGAGTCCATTGGCGGCGGCTGATATGTTGCTGGTGGCTTGGCGAAATTTCACCATGATCGACAAGCTTGCTGATGTGTATGGCATTGAACTTGGCTACTGGTCTAGGATTAAGCTATTTAAATTGGTGTTAATCAACATGGCAGCAGCGGGAGCCAGTGAACTCGCAATTGATGCAAGTATGGATCTCGTCTCGATGGATCTTGCAGGCAAGGTTTCAGCTCGAGCAGGGCAGGGTCTAGGTGTCGGTATCCTTACTGCAAGACTGGGCTTAAAAGCCATGACATTGCTGCGTCCTATGCCTTGGCATAACGAACGAAAAGTAAAACTGGCAGACCTCCGCAAAGCCGTCCTATCTGAAATAAAGCGTATCACTCTCAAATAACAATACCGCACCCACAAAATGGGTGCGGTTTATTTAAATTGTTCTTTTGGCAGAGACTAAAAATGCATGATGAGCTGAGCAGAAGCCCCGTAGTTATTATCTTTGCCTACTTGTGCCGCTAAATCGAATCCAAAGATACCGAATGGTTTAAAGCCTAAGCCTACAGTGGCTAGGTCATCTGCATAGTTAGTTAAACTATGCATATAGCCTAAACGAAGTTGAGCCCAACTGAATGCATCAAGCTCAGCGCCCACTTTTGCATACTGAGTTTTGTAGTCGTACTCTTTAAAGTGCTTGACGGCGTTTAAATCAATATCCGCTGTAAGGTTGTACCACGATTTATCATAGGAAATACCTAATACATATTCTGGTTCAACAAGTACCGTTGCTTTTTGTCCCATGTGAGTTTTAGTTTTTAGCTTTTGTGACAGGAGGTTCTTAGCAGACAACCCAATAATGGTGTTATCTCCCCATTCATAAGCAGCACCAAAATCTATGTTGAATGCGGATTTTTCTACGTAATCCTCTTCAATATCAAAGTCGTCATCTAAATCATCCAGTGTTTCAACGTAGTTCAGACCATAAATTCGTTGGTATTTGGGTGAAATACCCAACATAAAATCGTGTTCTTGAAAAGTAAATGTATCAGCAAAAGTAAAACCTACATCAACAATTGCTATACCAACCGCTTGACCACTTGAGAGCAGTTCTGAATCTGTAGGGTTATCATTTTGTAAGTCATCATCATTCACATTGAATCTAGCAATGGTGGCTACTTGAGATTTAATGAAGAAGTTGGTGCTCAGGTGTTTATTTGGAATAGCGAATACTGTACCTAGATTAGCTTCTACGTTTAAGTTTCCGTTATCTAGTTGTTTTAAAGCTTTGCGCCATTCCTCTAATAGTTCTTCATTCCCGGGATCAAATTGCAATCGATCATCAATATCTTTGAAGTGATCCAACTTGTCGATCATGTCATCTGCATCATGACCCCTTGCTCCGAGAACGGGAAGAATTAACCCAAAGTTATCTCCTTCTTTATAACGAGCCGCTAAAGCAGGATTATGAAAACTGGATGTTAGGTAAGAGGCTGACGCAGCTCCAGTGCTGCCCATGCCAACACTTCTTGTATCGAAAGAAGTCATTGCAAAACTAGACGCAGAGAAGGTACTGATTATTGTGAGGAATAGTTTAGAGTATTTCATATTTAAGCCGATGTTTTTATACGGAAGAATATAGGCTATGGGTGATTTGACTTTAGTTCCATAAAATAACCATTTATAAAGTAAGGGGATATTGCGAGGTGTTACGGTTGGAAATGTTGATAAGTGTGGTGAATGGTTTTAGATCTTTCTAAGGTGTTGATATCTAAAAATTGAATAGATATATGATAACTCTTCTTCTTGACTGAACTCAGAGCTTAATCCACACTACTGTCAACTTATCCTGACACCTATAATAGGACTATTTGTGCGTCTTGAAGTATTGTGTGAAGACAGACTCGGCTTAACGCGTGAGTTGCTCGATATCTTGGCCTCAAAAAGCATTGATTTAAGAGGAATCGAAATTGATGTTAAAGGTATTATTTATCTAAACTGCCCTGATATTGATTTTGATGCTTTTAGTGAACTTATGGCTGAAATTCGCCGAATTTCAGGTGTGAAGGATGTACGTAAAATCCAATTTATGCCAAGCGAAAGGCATAACACAGAGCTGATTGCTCTGCTGGCAAACCTACCTGATCCTGTGATTGCGATTGACCTTAAAGGCTCAGTCGATATGGCTAACCACGCCGCATTGAGCCTCTTCAACAAACAAGAAGATGAAGTCATCGGTGAACCGCTCGCGACGTTTGTTCCTAGTTTTAACTTTGCTCGTTGGATCGAAGGCGATGTAACGCGCCATCGTGAAGTTGTCGTGTTAGATGGCTTAGATTTCTCTATTGAGATCCTGCCGATTTACCTTGGTGGTGATGTCAACGAAGCGGTACTGGCAAGCGCAGTAATGACGATTCGTTCTTGTAATCAAGAGATGAACTCGCCAGATTCAATCCCAGAACAGAACAACCTGGGTTTTGAACACTTTGTTGGTGTCTCTAATCGCCATAAAGCCTTGATCAGCCAAGCTAGGAAATTGGCTATGCTGGATCAGCCTCTATTAATTGAAGGCGATACAGGTACGGGTAAAGAGATGCTGGCGAAAGCGTGTCATAACCGTTCAAATCGATCGTCTTTCCCATTCTTGATTCTAAGCTGTGCATCGATGCCTGATGACGTAGCGGAAACGGAATTGTTTGGTCATGCGCCGGGTTCATTCAACCATGAGCAAGGTCATAAAGGCATTTTCGAGCAAGCGAATGGCGGTACGGTATTTTTAGATGAAATTGGCGAGATGAGCCCGCATCTTCAAATCAAGCTGCTGCGTTTCCTACAAGATGGTTCATTCCGTCGTGTTGGTGAAGAAGAAGAGATGCACGCGGATGTTCGTATTATTGCATCAACGCGCCACCGTCTTTCTGAATTAGCCGACTCGGGTTCGTTCCGTGAAGATTTGTTTTACCGCTTGAATGTACTGACTCTGTCTATCCCTGCATTGCGTGAACGCTCAAACGACGTAGTGCCACTGTTGGAACTGTTCGTTGCAAAGTACGCGCAGCAGTTAGGTATGTTAAAACCAAAACTGACTCAAGAGCTGATCGACCAGCTTGGTAATTACCAATGGCCGGGCAACATTCGCCAGTTAGACAACATGGTTCTACGCGCACTAACAGAGTTGGATTCAGACACGCTAACGGTTGAGCAATTCCATTTGCCACAGCTTGAAACAATGACGGCTGGAATGGCGAACCTGAGCTTAGATGGCTCGCTCGATGAAATAATGAAAGACTATGAATCTCAGATTCTAGAGAAGCTTTATCAGTCTTTCCCATCAAGCCGTAAGCTAGCAAAACGTTTGAATGTATCTCATACCTCAATTGCGAATAAGCTTCGTGATTATGGTATCAGAAAGAACTGATCGAATAAGAACAAGATTATGGAAGATTTGAGTACACCAGAGCGCATTTATAAGCATGATGGTAATCTGATTCTACGTACGGCTGAAATTGATGACGCTGGCATGATAAGCGAGTACTTTCAGGTTAACAGAGAGTACCTGAAACCTTGGGAACCGATTCGCGAAGACGCGTTCTTTGATAGAGCGAGTTGGGCGCAGCGACTGATCAAGTTAAACGAGCTTCATAAAATGGGGCTAGGCTATTACTGTTTACTGATTAACGCTGACTCTAATGAAATGTTAGGCACCATATCGTTCAGTAATTTGTCTCGTTTCCCGTTCTACGCTTGTAATGTCGGTTACTCATTGGCGCAAAGTGCACAGGGCCACGGTTACATGCGCAGAGGTTTGAACATGGCCAAAGACTACATGTTTGATGTGCAGAACATGCACCGCTTAATGGCGGGCTACATGCCTCACAACGAACGCAGTGCTGGTGTATTAGAACATCTTGGTTTTGTCCGAGAAGGTTTTGCTAAAGACTACCTACAGATTAACGGTAAATGGGAAGACCATATACTGACGGCATTAGTTAACCCAAACTGGGAAGATAGACGCGCTGTATAGAGATCAATAGTCATTAGGCGTAAGTACCAATTAAGCGTAAATACAGATTTAGAGGCAGTGACGACATAGATAAAATGAAACCGTCACTGCATCAAAAAGAACAGATAGGCATGGTAAATCCATCAGCCTGAGAAGATATTTGAGGAATTTTGATGTCATACACAACTTTGGACGAATACCAAAGAAAATGGATTTTCACACACCAGTCAATGCCGCTGCCGGCAGAGGACTTGGAAAAGATTAAGCCAATGACACAGGCGAGAGCATCTCAGTTCTGGAAAGAGAACGTGAGCCCTCAAAGTCCAGACGCAGAACGACTGAGCTCGCAAGACTGGCCAAGCAAAGCATCGAACTGGAATGAAGAGATCAGCTGGATGGCGCATTGGGAAGCGGATGAGCCAGAAATGCCAGAAGAAATTCTTAACTTTATTGATTGGCAAGATGACGTAACTGTTTATTTTTGTTACGAAAAATACAATGTTCTTGAAACTAAATGGGCGATTTTCAAGAAGCATTGGAAGAACTTCTTGTTCTACGATGATGGCCCGATTTTAATTGGTCGCCGTCGTTCAGAAGCCCTTTGGTTTGCTACCAATGGCAAGGTAAAAATCGGTAACCGTGCTTAACCTCGGTGTGATTTAATCGAGTGAGTGTTTGTGTTTCGAACAACAGATAGACAAACAAAAAGCGAGCATTGAGCTCGCTTTTTTTGTGCCTAATGATCTTCGAAGAACATGGGGAAATACCCATTGTTTGAGCCCAGCTAAAGGTGACCATTTTCATGTGTTTAAAGTGGGTAAATTACGAAATTGAGATCGCTATCTCATTGGGTTAGTTGAAGTTTTATGGGGTTGAGCTATCTTTATATTACTGCCTTAGTGGAGGTGAAGTATTATGATTTGGGATACTCTCGAACGTGTAAATAAACTTCGCAAGGAAGCAATGGAGGATCCAGAGTTTTTGGATTCAGCAAAAATGCATGAGGAATGGCTTTTAAGCGAAACTCATAATCAATTGAACAAAGGAGCGAAAGAGAAGAAACCGAAAAAACTATCTGACATTTATGAAAATACAGATTTTCCTATCAACCCAACTGGAACCAAACATTAACAATGATGAACTGCAACACGGCTAAGGCTCTTAACCAAAAAGCTATAAGTCGATTACACATACCAGCCTTAAGCCACCAATAAAAAAGCCACTTTCAACGAATCGAAAGTGGCTTTTTCTTTTCTTGCTAGCTTCTTTACCATTAGCAACGAAAGCTAATCGTTTTCAAACCTAGTTATTGATTAGGCTTAATCCGCTTGGTAACGCATCACCAAACACACGCTTAGATTCACTCTCAGAAAGCTCAGTCACTTCACTCACTAGTGTTAACCATGAGTCAGGTACCTTGCTTTGCTTAAGCTTCTCAATCACTTGATTGCGATAGTCGTCAGAGATATCAAACTGACGGTCACCGGTTTTTCGACAAATCATCACCGCTGCGAAGGCGATCATCTGCTCTTTCTGCCAGTTTTGTTCAAGCAGTTTTGGTAACCACTGTTCAGCTTGCTCTCTAGGAATTACGCTGTGTTGGCTGCCATACAAAGGCGTTCTTGATGCTAATCGTCCTAGCGCCCACCAGTGAGCCTGTTCAAATTGGTTATGGTTGATCGCTTTGCTTAAGAACCAACTTGCCAGCAGCACTTTGTCTTCAACCTCAAGTTGCTCAAGTGACGCCGCTAAACGGACCATGGCTTCATAACCATTATCTTGCGCATCTTTGGCTGTCTTAGGGTTCTTCATTGCACCTGGGTGAAGGTATTTAGCGATGTCAGCCAAGATACTCTCTTGCTGCTCTTGGTTTAGCCCACCAGCGACACGACGCCAGAATACCCACCAGTCTGTCCAGCCTTGGTGGTTCTTGAACTGAATGTTCTGTTGGTAAAGGCCCCAAATCTGTTCGATACGCCATGAGTCAGTCGGATCGCCAAAGCCAGGACGTAGCGAGTATCCCGCCAAACGTAGCCAGTTCTTCTCGTGTGCTTCTGAGCGGCGACGACGTTTACGACCTAATGAGAAGGTATCAAATAGATGACGAAGGGTCGTGAAGTCCCATTCATCGCGTTTACCTAGTCGCTTCTCAAGATCTTTCGATAGTGTTTTGATCTCTTTCGATTCAGCACTCTTCTTGTTGCCGCTGTACAGGCGAGAAATCAACTCCTTACACTCTTCCAATCTTGGGTGAAGCGCGGAGGTATCAGATTCATCGCCTTGCTTGTTTCTTACTTCAAACTCAAGCAACCAACGCTTAGAGTCATCTTCTATACTCACACACTCCATTTTCAATGTGCCGACTTCGGTTAACTGACAAGCGAGCAGTACTTCAACACGCTCTTTTTGGTTGGCTTGAAGTTCTGCAGTACCTGAGCCTTCCAGCGTAGAAATATACGGTGGGAGAGGGGAGAACAAGTCGGCATCCACATTGACCATCACACCGTTTTGAATGGCGGTGTCATGAGCAATTTGATCGTGTGTTGAAGTCAGAAGATTAAATCGTACTGGCTCACCTAAAGTCAGCGAGAAACGACGGCTGTTCAAGCGTATCTCTTGGCCTTCTTCGGTTCCTTTGGCAAGCAGACAAAGCGCTTTACCCATCTTGTTTTTCTCTTGCAGATGCAAGAAGTAAGAACGGGCAGCACCGCCACCGATTTTCAGCTGTGCACCGCGGCGTGCTTTACCAAAGGCAACCGCGCCAAGGGCAACAGACCAATCTGGATGAGGGTTATCAAGCACTGTGATAGGAGAACCGTTCCAGTTGCCCAGTAGCTGAGTAATTCGCTCTGTTACCAGTTCACTGTTAAACACACCACCATTGAGCAGCACGCCAACTGGAATTGCAGGTTTGGTGTCATCGAACTCAATAGAGTCTGAGTTTTCCAATGCGGCTTTAGACACTTGTTGGTGCGTTGCTAGGAATTCTGCAACGTGCTTACTCACCGCAGGGTCAGCCACGTAAGGCAGACCAAACTCAACCACAGCACTGCGGCGTTTGTCGGGTGTTTCAGTAAACTCAGAAAGCGGGAAGAAACCTTCCAATGCGATTTGATGGACTTCTTGTTTAGTTAAACCAATACTCTTAGTACCGCCAAGCAGTTTTGAACCGCTGCCCAGCATGGTGATCTTTACATCATCGGGCGCATTGGCAGAAAGCAGGCTCTCTTTTGCGGCGCGAGTCTGTTGAATCAGTTTGGTTAGGCTAGAGGCATTCAGCTTTTTGTTTTGATTGAAGCGTTGCTCTGCAAGGTGGGCAAGCGCTAAATCGAGGTTGTCACCACCGAGCATCAAGTGTTCACCAACACCAATACGGTCGAGTGCGAGCTCGTTATTACCGTCGCTGTTCGCATCGAATTTGGCTTCAATTAAGCTTAAATCGGTGGTACCACCTCCAACATCACACACTAGAATCAGTGGGATTTGTTGAAGTTCATCTGCTGCGGTTTGTTGGTGACGGGCATACCAGTCATAACAAACGGCTTGCGGCTCTTCGAGTAATAGAATCTTACCTAAGCCCGCCAGTTCTGCGGCTTCGAGTGTTAGCTTACGTGCTGTCTCATCGAAGGAAGCAGGAACGGTAACCACAACATCTTGGTCTTCCAGCTTGTTGCTCGGGTTACGGTAGTTCCATGCTTGGCGAATGTGGTTGAGGTAGCTTGCACTCGCCACAACTGGCGAGACTTTATCGACATCAGCTGCGCCAGCCCAAGGCAGAATGTCGGAGTTACGATCAACCGCTTGGTGTGATAGCCAACTCTTAGCACTCGATACTTGGCGGCCTTCAACCTTAGCGCCTAATTCACGAGCCCATTCACCGACGATAACGTTCTTAATATCGCCTTCAACGGGGCTTGGTTCCCACGGCATCGTCAGGTCAGAAGGGGAGATTTGACCTTGTGCTGGGTGGTAACGAAAGGATGGAAGTAGGGGCTTGCGAACCACTTCACCGGGGCCGATGAGTTGGTCAATATCGAAAAGAGAAACGGGAGCTTGTTGTAGGTCGTCGTTGATTTCACAGTAAGCGACAACCGTATTGGTTGTACCTAAGTCAATGCCGACTAAAAAACGAGGAGTTGCCATACAAAACCTTATTCTGCCAAAGTGATGACCAGTTAATGGATAATCTTGGTCTTATTATTGTCTTTGGAATGCTTTTAATACAGGGCTAGGGAATCGCATTGATAAAGTAACGGCACCCGTTAAGGTGCCGTTGATTCATTATGCTTGTTCGTTTGAGTCGTTATTCGAGTCTTCACGAACATCGAACTCAACGTGCCACTTCTGACCGTTGTCAGTAGCAATCGCTTCTAGGTGTAAGGTGCCTAGCTCAGTAACGCGAGAAGCCAAAGTCACTGGAACCACTTCACCTTCGCGACGGCCTTCAGAAACCGGCAATGTCACTTGGATTTCAGGAAGCTCATCAAGCTCTTCAGGCGCCCAGTGATCAAGGTGCGTACCCGCTTCATCTTCACGACGAATGGTTGAACCGAAGAACTGGAAGTGTACTGGCTGACCAATCACTAGACCGAATTCTTGGCTAGGTACTTGTACGCTTGAACCTTCTTCCATACCAAATGGTGCAACACACAAAGCTTCCATCGGAGGAGCCATACCTGGGATAGCTGGCATCGCGCTTTCAATTCCTACGTAGTAAGAAGAAGCGATACCACCGCGGATACGAACGCCTTGGCCACGACGAACTGCGCCGTAGTATGAAGCGCCACTTGCAACCGCTAGGTCTAAATCTAAACCTGAAAGCTGTTTTGCGAACTCTTCGTCAGCATTGATCAACCATTCGTTGATCGTATCTGAAAGACGATCAGCAAGTAGGTTCGATTTTAGAACACCACCATTGAACAGGATTGCTGTTGGCTTGATGAAGTCTGCCGCTGGCGCTTCTGACCCTTGCGTACCGGGCATACCGGGCATGTTTGCAAACGGGTTGAAATCTTGCTGAGCCGTTTCGCTATTTCCAAAAAGCGCGTTCGCTTGCTTAGAAAGGAATGCGGCAATGTGACGAGTAATACCTGCGTCTTGAGCGTAAGGCAGACCCATTTGAGTCAGTGCGCCACGCGTCTTTTGTACAGGGTGCTCAGTTACAGCAACTTTAGGGAAGAAGCCGTCCACTAATGTTTGTTGAACTTCTTGCTGAGTCAGTTCTGTTTTCAGTGTTGCGCCAAGCAGTTTAGAACCACGGCTTGGAACAACGATAGGCACAGATTGCAGTTCAGCATCGTTTAGCAGTGCTTCTTTCGCATCACGACATGCGTGAGTCATTGCTTGAACCTGCCAAGGAGCCAGTTCTTTGCCTTCTTGCGCCAGTTTCATCTTCAAGCGGTAAGCCAGTGCTAAGTCCATGTTGTCGCCGCCAAGTAGGATATGTTCACCTACTGCGATACGGTTCAGGCTTAGGTTGCCGTCATCTTGTGTTACTTCAACTAACGAAAGGTCGGTTGTACCACCACCGATATCGACAACAAGAACGATGTCACCAACGTTTACTTCATCACGCCATGTGTCGTTGCTGTTATCAATCCAGCTGTACAGGGCCGCTTGTGGCTCTTCAAGAAGCGTTAGGTGAGTGAAACCAACATTACGTGCAGCTTCTGCTGTTAGGTCACGAGCCGCAGGATCAAACGAAGCTGGAACCGTGATCGTTACATCTTGGTCTGCCAGTTTGTGTTCTGGGTTTGCGTGGTTCCATGCGTCTTTAAGATGCTCAAGGTACAATTCAGTTGTCTTAAGCGGAGATACTTTTTCAACTTCTTCAGGGCTGCCTGCAGGAAGGAAAGCATCGCGACGGTTAACACCACTGTGGCATAACCAAGATTTTGCACTTGCTACCAAACGGATAGGGGTTTTAGAACCAAGGTTACGAGCAATTGCACCCACTAGTGCTTTTGGCTCTGAAGACCAAGGAAGAACGCGAGAGCCCGCATTCATTTCATGTTCGTGCGGTTGGTATAGGAACGAGCCAAGTTGGCTGCGAGTTTCTACTGTACCTGGCGCCGTCAGTTGAGGGATTTGCATCACCTCAACGCGAGCGTCTTCATTTGTTGTGTCGATGAAAGACAAAACGCAGTGTGTGGTACCTAAATCGATACCAACACTGAACTTAGGCGCCTGATGTTGCTCTTGAGAAGATGGTTCTTGTGAATGCTCTTGCGATGAAGAATGGTTTTGGTGTTCCATTATAGCTCCACCTCTGCCGGTGCAATTACAGATGCATCGTAGTTTTCAGCAAGCTTAGGCAGGTTCATGTCAGTTGCTTTCCAACCTTTGTGAACTAGTGTGCCGTTGAATGGTGCATTGCCCGTTACGTTGCCAGTTAGGCGAATTTCTTGAGGGTTGAAACCTTCAGCGATAGTGATACGTGTTTCTTCATCTTCAGTGCGGATGTGAGACAGCGTTACGTAATCAGCCAATACTTTTTGACCGCCAGTGTGAATAACACGAGCTGCTGCGCCAACTTCTTCATCAGAGAATGACGTTAGGTCTTCTTTTAAGAAGTCGATAAGGCGCGCTTCTTGCTGCATGATAGACAGTAGCTGCATTGCAGAGTCTGTTGGTGCTGTAGCAAGCTTAGATTCAACTTCTACTACTTTTTCGATCACACGTTCAACTTCTACTACTTTCTCTACTTCGACAATTTTCTCAACTGGCTTTTCAACTTCAACGACCTTTTCTACTGGTTTTTCTACGACTTTCTCAACCACTTTGGTTTTACGAGAAACGGCAATTAACAGTAGTAAAACGCTTGATGCAGTTAGGCCTGCGTGAAGCATATCAAACGTTTGTGGGATTAGGTTCAAATCAACGATCATAGTGATTTCTCTTTAAAATTGATTTAACGGTATATTCGTCGGTTCAAAGGAATATACAGGTTGGAAAGAAACTCATTGGCACTAAGCCGAAACGGTCACTTTCAAGCTATAAATATGGATGGATACTAGCATATTCAAGGCTTAAGAGTGGTATTTAATGTTTTTAATCAAGTGGGTTTTTGGTGTGTTAGCTTGAAATTTAGCCGAGATTCGGTCGAATATTGGTCGTCGATGTGAGGGCAAGGTAAACAATGCCCGTTTTATGTCAGTTTTAAGACTAAACAGAAATGGAGCATGATTCCCTTCCGTTATATACTTTTAACTCATTAGAGACTATTTGGAAGCCACATGCCGCACACTACCGACCCCATAACAGGGTTGAAGAAACGAACTTTGCCGTTAGTTGTCTTTTTTGCCACATTTTTGATGACGGTGTTGTGTTTTGTTTTGGTTGCGGCGAATCAAAATAGGTCTTTGAATGAGAATCTGGATAGCTTTGCTCAGCATCAAACGCTCAGTTTAAAAGCGTTTATTGATAACGATGTTGCTTATATCGGTTCCGGTGCGAATTTTTTCTATTCTAATGATGTCGATAGTCGGGATCGATTTGATCGTTTTGCTCAGCAAACGATTAACGGTTCGAAAAGCCTGATCGGATTGCAGTGGATGCAAAAAGTAGCGGTAGAAGATCTTGCCGAGCACACCGCCAAAATGAAAGCTCAATACCCATCCTATAGAATGTTTACTATCCCTAAACATGGGCCAAAAACTTATGGTTATGTCTTGGATGGCGAGCCCGTATTTATCGCGACAGATATTTATCCGAATGATCCAGTGAACAACGGTGTTTTGGGTTTTTACTCTTCTCGTGAGCGGTTTAACCTGGTCATTGATAACATTAAAAAAACACGTGAAGCGAATATTTCAGACAAAGTTCGTCTGTTGCAAGACGGTTTAGACAGCAACACACCTAAGAGCGGAATGTTGGTGTATCACCCTGTCTTTGAGGGAGAGAGTGACAACTTACTCGGCGTTGTAATTGGTGTTGTTCGTACCACATATTATTTTGAGAAACTTCTGGCATCTACTGTCGGCGATATGGACGTTTATGTGCGTGTTACCGATAGCGGTTTTGAAGCTGAAGATGCCCCGATAATGTTCGAAACCAATGGTTATGAAGCGGTAACTGGGCAGCACATTACAAAGACGATTACATTAACTAACCGTGAATGGATTATCGACTTCAAGATAGATGCATGTATTTCATTTAATGGTTACTTAGTGTTGGCGGGAATCGGCATAGTTGGTACCACTATCTCATTGCTGCTTGCTTATATTGTGAACCTGCAAATTAGAGAGAAAGAGCGCTTGTATCAAATGCTTGATAAAAGAACAGAAGAGCTTCGTTTTCTAGCCAACCACGACAGCCTGACCGAGGTTTATAACCGACGTGCTTTCAATAAGATGTTAGATAAAGCGATACAGCGAAATGAACCCTTTAGTCTCATCGGATTTGATGTCGACAAGTTCAAAGGCATTAACGACCAATTCGGTCACCCTGCAGGGGATGCTTTACTCATTCATGTAATTAAATTGATTTCAGTGAGCTTGAAAGAGGGGGATAACCTGTTTCGTATAGGTGGAGATGAGTTCTGTATCATTTCTAGTATTACAAACCATGAAGCCCTAGAACGATACTTACAATGTATTCTAAGAACAGTGAGCCAGTCTCATTGTGAGCACAAAGGTCGACAGCTCAGTTGTACTTTGAGTATTGGTGCTGCTATTTACGCTAATGAAAACACGGAAGAGATTCTGCAAAAAACAGACAGTATGCTCTATCAAAGTAAGTCGAATGGCCGAAATCGAGTGACAATTGCAGGCTAAATGAGCACTTGATACAACTAGGGTCGAGTTCTGTATTGGGCTCATGTACAATTTCACAAAATTTTTGACGAGAGAATTAGGCGACGTATGAATCACAATCGAGTTGTGTGTTTCGATTTGGAAATGTGCTGTTGGAGCGAAGACGGTGTGGGAACAACAGGAGAGATCATTGAAGTTGGTCTTGCTGAGATTGATCTCGCATCCGGTACTATCGTGAAGCGAGCACAATACTACGTTAAGCCAGAGAAAGACGAAGTCTCTCTATTCTGTGCCGAGTTAACGGGCATTACACCTCGTAAAATCGAAAAGCAGGGTCGCCCATTAGAGTCTGTCATCAAGTCGATGATTAAGAACTTTGGTGGTCCCAAAAAAATCTACGCAGCGTGGGGACGTGACGACCTTATCTTACACAAAGAGTGTATTGAAAAAGGCATCGAGCCTCCGTTTAGCGAGTTCTTAAACATCGCAACGCTTTACCGTGTTCAGAATCGTTTGAAAGACAAACGCATTGGTCACCGCGCTGCTCAAGAAGCCAAAAATATTGAGTGGGAAGGTCGTCAGCACTCGGGTTATGTCGATGCTTATAATCTTGCGAAACTCACATTAACTATGTTGTAGCTAAATTTTTAGCTCCTCTCAGCCCTGTTTAGTCAGCTTTCAGTTTACCGATTCAAAAAAGCGACCGGTTTCTTAACCCGTCGCTTTTATTTATTTCAGTTTCCAATTCATTATTTCAGGCACTAATTTTCGCCTAAAACACTTAACTTACTCTTGATGAAGTCACAGTGGTCGACGTAGAGCAGTTCTGCTGTTTTGCGGATCACAGAATCTTCGATAGGGTCAATTTCCCCGTCGGCATGCGCTACTTCCCACATCGCTTTGATTAAGTCGATTCGCACTGGCTGAGATAGGTCTCTGAGTTGCGATGTAAAGTCATACAGCGATACTGATTGCTCTACTTTCGGCTCTGCTTGCGCGAGCAGTACCTTTGCTTGTTCTTCATCTAAATCCAGCAAACGCTGCAGAAGCTGTAGCTTAGCGACTCTTTCTGATTCATTGATCTGATGGTCGGCACCCGCGACTTCACACAACAAACTCGCGATGGCGATATTAGGTGATGTGCCTTGGTTTTTGCTTAGGTCCTGGCCTTCAATCAATTGTTTAAACATTGATGTGAGAGAATTGAACATAACGAGCTCCAGTTAAAATTTGTATCGAGTTCCGTAACGCTGATAGCTATCAACTATAACCATAAGCATAACTATTGGGTCTACAGAGTGTGATCGCAAGCGTCTTTACTAAAAACTGACATTACGGATACGCGAGCGATAAGGAGCATTTTATCAATCGGGCTCTGGGAAACGGGTAATTTTACCGTCGCCACTGAGTGTCGTGATCGATTGCGGTTTCCCATCAGTGTCTAGCCTCAATTCTCCAATCGCACTGCGGTTTGAAAGGCGATAGAAGGTCTGATTGTCAGGGCTTCGCTTTTCGATCTTCAAGCGTTTACGTTTAGTGAAGTAGTTCAAAACTGAGCGAGGGCTGTATAACAGGCGGTCCCATACATCGCAGAATTTAAGCAGCGGAGCAGGGAACTGATTTTTAATACCACTGCAGGTGATTTGATAGATGTTCGGGCTGTTGCGACGATACCTAAGCTTGATGTCATAAGCGAAGGAGTAGTGAACATCGCCAGAAAGTACCACGAAGTTGGTCGGTGTTTTGGTATGGGTAAAGATGCTAATCAGCGTATTAGCACTGCCCGGATGTGCCATCCAGTTTTCAGCGTCAATCACTAATGGCTTGCCGATTGTGGTCGCCATCTTTTGCAGTGTTTCAATAAACTTCACGCCAAACATCGGTGCAGCAGAAACGATCACCACTTTATCTTGATTCATTAACTGATGTTGAAACTCAATCAAGGCTTCCCAGTCCATTAAACCTGAAGGCTTGTTCATGCGTGACTCTGAACGCCAACGACGCGTACGAGTATCCAACACAATGACTTTGGGTGAGGTATCTATTGTGTAATGCCACTCTTCAAAGCGACTCAGCATCTCAATAAAGGCTTGATGCTTGTCTGGCTCGATGTTGCCAATAGAGTGAGTAGTCGCTGCATTGCCGCCTTCATTATGAGTTTGTTTACTAATGCGCGGTTGTTTAGTAATGAGCGGTTGAGCGACAAAAAGCTGTTTTGCTTGCTCGATAAACGTTTCATCGAAGCTCTCCGGTTTGTTACCCCAACCTTGACACATCCAGTAAGCCGCAAGGCCGTTACCAATGACTTGGGTCGCGAACTGGTTTTGGTCGACGGCATGCTCCCAACCCACGGTAAGGTTCCAATCATCCGTCACATCGTGATCATCGAAGATCATGTACGTTGGAATATGCGCGAACAGACGTTGCACTTGCGGTAAGCCAGCAATGAAATCATCCATGATGACGCTTTCATCACGCCATTGTTGCTGCTCAGTCGGTGTTAATTGGCGTCCACCTTGAGTGAAGTTATTCTCAATTAAACGCTCTCGATTGACGCATTGCCACAGTGTCGGAGACCAAACCAATAAGTACATCGCGATAAACTCAGACAGCGTGACTAAGTGGTTTTCACAATCGGTAGAGCTAAAAATCGGCACGCCACGATTCGGGAAGAACTTATCGAGCATGGATTCTGAAGCGGTGTGGTGCGGTAAATAGTGATGACGCTGATATAGGTGATATTCACTGCTATACAGCGCGTCACTGCTGTTGATTTGCTTAATTTGCGAGTCAGTCGGTAAGCTCTCACCTACAAGGCCAAGCAGTTGAATCACCTGCTGAATAGCATCAAGTGTTGGCCCTGCCACATGGTCGGCGTAGATCTGATCGCCGCTCATCATCAGCATGTCAGGTCTTTCAGCGACGCTTTGATCGGCTATCTTGTTATCGGCTGCGACTAAGCTGTCTTTGCTTGGATGATGCGGGTTACGGCAAGAGCCATGAAGAATGTAATCAGCCGAGGTCGATATCTTAAACTCAACGCGAGATTTACCGTTGTAAACAAGGTGAGGGGCGAGCTCTTTTAGTGAACCTGACTCAGTGTGAATATCATATTCAAGCCGCGTATTAGTCGGGAACTCACCTTGTAAGCGAATTAGCGTTATCCACGCATGTGTACCGATTTGAATCGAATCATGTTCTTCAAGCGATGAGGTATAAAACGGCTGGTCTTGTGCTGCTTCAGAATCGTCTATTTCTTGAGTATGAAGCTCGGCTCTGCCTGTAAGAGGCGAGCTGGTGGCTAACCAAAGTACTACTTCAGTCGCGGTGGTTTTTCTTAAAATGGGTCCGGCGAGTAACAGGGGAAGAGATGATGTCGTAGAGGGTTTCAATACGGTACCTAAAATCGTTGGTGGCTAGTCGTCGTGGTGTTCTTTTGTTTCGAGCTTGTTCGTGTCTGGCTTTGTGGTTCCAAGCGTTGATGCTTCAAATTCTACTGAGTCAGATTCTGTTGATTCAAGAACTTCGATAACTTCTGAGCTAGAAAGTTCATGGCCCATTAGAAATATTGCCAATAGGGCATCGGCTTTGGTCTTGGTATCGGAAGGCTCGTCTAATAACAGTTCGAGCTTTTCTCGAATCATAGCAATCTCGTGCTCAACAAAGCCACGGCCTTCTTCATCCCCTTGATTGTCTTCAGGGGCACTATCGAATTCAAGAAATAGCATGTCACCGTCTAGGTTGGTATCCACCAAACGCTCAGGCAACCACGCCTCACCCATAACAATATCTGGATCGGAATCTTTGGGTAAGTGATCTATAATGTTTTGTAATTCGGAGACTTTCACAATACTTTCATTTAACCGAGAATATTCTACATTGTAACGGTCAATGCCGAGCAAACCTAAAAATAGTTAGCCGTCATGGTTAATAAATGTCTAATCAGTAACACAATATTTTTTCAAAGAGTAATTACACAAGAATGAAGCTCAAATATTTACCGACTCTTCCTTCATCTGGATTGGTTTTACTAGGTAGCGCTTTCCTAAGTGGCATTTTCGTAAGTGCTAATGCGTGGGCCGCTGAAGAGCAAGAGTGGGGCATCGCTGCAATGTTCCGTACAGCAAGCATCCCTTATGACACGTCTGGTGGCGACCAATCGGTTAGCTCATTCGTACCGATGCTGTTTTTCAAGAACGATTATGTGTTTATTGACGGTACTGAGATGGGGGCATACCTCTATCAAACTGACGATGAGAAGTGGTCTTTCAATGCTATCTCTCGCATGCGCTTTATTGATATTCCTGCATCTGAGCAGAACGCGATTGAAGGCGATACGGCGGACTTTGGTGCTCAACTGACCTACCAACTTGATGATTATTGGTCTGTCGAGACGGAGTTAATGAGCGACAGTGAATACAACTTCCACGGTAACTTACGAGCTAAAGCCAAGTATGAAACTGGAGATTGGGAGTTTTACCCGAGCGCGACGCTGCGTTATAAAAGTGCTGATTTCAACAGTGAGTATTACTCCGCATCTAATGAAACCATTGGTGCTGGTGTTGACTTAAATGTTGGTGTTGAAACGCGTTACCATGTGGTTTCTAACTTGTACTTATTGGGTTCAACCAGTGTGACTCGATTGGACGATAACGCTTACGATTCTTCGATTGTTGAAGACCGTTATCAGGGGGAATTGTACCTTGGCTTTGGTTTCTTTAACGACAAAGAGAAAGCGCCAAAACCTAAACTGAGCAATGCGCCGTACTTACGTGTCGCACACGGCTGGGGAACGCCATCCAATATTGGCGACATCATGAAGTTCAATAGAGAAAAAGACGAATACAACAACCAGTTGACCTCGTTCTTCTATGGACACCCATTAACTGATGAGATCTTCGGCTTGCCATTGGATATCTATTTGACCCCAGGTATTGCCCACCACTGGAGCTCAGACGTTCAATCAAGCAGCACCGAATACATTATCGCAATCAAAGCGTATTACACCTTTGATTGGCCAACTCAGTGGCGTTTTGGTGTGGCAGAAGGTATGTCTTACATCGATTCGATTACCTACATCGAAGGCTCTGAGATGGAGCGTAAAGGCTACACAGCCAGTCATCTGTTGAACTACTTAGACTTCTCATTCGATGTCAACGTTGGCGACTTGATTGGCAAGAATGACTTGAACAACTTATGGTTCGGTTATTCATTGCATCACCGTTCTGCAATCTTTGAAAAATCCTCTCAGTATGGTCGTATCAAAGGCGGTAGTAACTACAACACGGTTTACTTCCAATATGAGTTTTAAGCGCAGTTTTTAACGTTAGCTTTAAACCAGAGTTTACTAAGTACGACTTACATTTGACCGCGCTTTCATAGCTCCTGCGAGTGTTAGCGAGATTAATCAGCCTGATAGCTAAAGGTTTTCCCTTTGCTGTCAGGCTTTTTTGTTTGAGACTTGTGATATAATCGCGCGAGTTTAATAAGTACAAGAATAGGACACGCTTTGACTTCGTCTCCGGAAAAAGCAGATAACAACAAGAATGCAGCACAGCCAAGTTCTTCACAGAGCAAAGCGAAACCAAACCAAGCTGCATCGAAAAAATCTGCTGAACAATCAGCGACAAACAACAAATCATCTCAGAATAGCCCAGCCTCTCTTCGTAAAGCGCTCAACGAATGTATGATGCGCGATCGCTTCCGTTTGAGTAAGCGAATTGCTGGTGCGAGTAAAATTAAGAACGAACAAGCTAAGCACGCTGTCTTTGATGAGATTGCGTTAGACATTGCTAAGTCAATGATGACGGCAACTCAGCGCGCGGCACAGAAACCAACGATTGAATACCCAGAAATTCTACCGGTTAGCCAAAAGCGCGAAGACATCGCGAAAGCCATCGCTGAAAACCAAGTGGTTATCGTGGCGGGTGAAACGGGTTCGGGTAAAACCACTCAGCTACCAAAAATCTGTTCTGAGCTTGGCCGCGGCCGCTTTGGCTTAATTGGTCACACTCAGCCCCGTCGTCTTGCGGCGCGTTCGGTTGCGAACCGTATTGCTGAAGAGATGGAAACACAGCTGGGTGAGTTCGTTGGTTATAAGGTTCGATTCAATGACCAAATTTCTGACAATACCCAAATCAAATTGATGACCGACGGTATTCTACTGGCGGAAATTCAACACGACCGATTCTTAAATCAGTACGACACCATCATCATCGATGAAGCGCACGAACGTAGCCTAAATATCGATTTCATCATGGGTTACCTGAAAGAGTTGCTACCAAAGCGTCCTGATCTGAAAGTGATCATCACGTCGGCAACCATCGATCCAGAGCGTTTCTCTAAGCACTTTAACAATGCACCGATCATTGAAGTGTCTGGTCGTACTTACCCAGTTGATACGCGTTACCGCCCATTAGGTGGTGATGAAAGTGATTCAGACCGCGACCAAATCGAAGGCATCTTTGAAGCCGTTGATGAGCTGTGTGATGAAGGCCTTGGCGATATCTTGATCTTCATGAACGGTGAGCGAGAAATTCGTGATACCGCAGATGCATTAAGTAAACGCAACCTTCGTGATACCGAAATTGTCCCGCTTTACGCGCGTCTATCGGCGGGTGAGCAGAACCGTATCTTCCAGTCTCATACTGGTCGACGCATCGTTCTGGCAACCAACGTGGCAGAAACCTCGTTAACCGTTCCGGGCATCAAGTATGTTATCGACCCGGGTACGGCGCGTATTAGCCGCTACAGCTACCGAACTAAAGTACAACGCCTACCGATTGAACCAGTATCTCAAGCGAGTGCTAACCAGCGTAAAGGTCGTTGTGGTCGTGTTGCGGAAGGTATCTGTATTCGTCTGTACTCAGAGGAAGATTTCGAATCACGCCCAGAGTTTACTGACCCAGAAATCCTTCGTACTAACCTAGCGTCTGTAATTCTTCAGATGACAGCGCTTGGTCTAGGCGACATTCAAGCGTTCCCATTTGTTGAAGCGCCCGATAAGCGCAACATTCAAGATGGTGTAAGGCTGCTTGAAGAGCTTGGTGCGATCGCCACCGTTGAACCGTCAGCGAACAAAAACAAGAACCACGGCGACGACAAGAAGAAGCTAACCGCGATTGGTCGTAAGCTGGCAAAACTGCCTATCGATCCACGTTTAGCGCGTATGGTAATTGAAGCGCCACGTAACCGATGCCTACACGAAGTGATGGTGATCGCGTCTGCGTTGTCGATTCAAGATCCGCGTGAGCGTCCATCAGATAAGCAACAATCGTCTGATGACAAGCACAAGCGTTTCTTCGATAAAGAGTCTGACTTCATCACGTTTGTGAACTTATGGGATTACATCAAGCAGCAGCAAAAAGCATTGTCGAGTAACCAGTTCCGCAAACAGTGTAAGCAAGATTACCTCAACTATTTACGTATCCGTGAATGGCAAGATGTGTACTTCCAAATTCACCAAGCAATGCGTGAACTGGATACTAAGTTGAATACAGAACCGGGCAGCTACGATGGCATTCACATGTCACTGCTATCAGGTCTGCTTTCGCACATCGGTATGAAAGATCAAGAGAAGAATGAGTATCAAGGTGCACGTAATGCACGCTTCCATATCTTCCCTGCGTCTGGCTTATTTAAGAAACAGCCTAAGTGGATCATGTCTGCGGAGCTGGTAGAAACCTCAAAACTTTGGGGGCGCGTTATCGCGAAGATTCAACCGGAATGGATTGAACCGCTAGCGAAACACCTGATTAAACGTAGTTACAGCGAACCACATTGGTCGAAGAAGCAAGCGGCAGTAATGGCACACGAAAAAGTGATGCTTTACGGAATCCCAATCATTCCAAAACGCTTAGTTAACTACGGTGCGATTGATGCCACTGTCAGCCGTGAATTGTTTGTACGCAGTGCATTGGTTGAAGGTGAGTGGGAAACCAAACATACGTTCTTCAAACAGAACCGCAAGCTCCTGCAAGAAGTGGAAGAGCTTGAGCATAAATCGCGTCGTCGCGACATCTTGATCGATGATGATGAACTGTTCGACTTCTATGATCAACGTGTTGGCGAAGAGGCAGTGTCAGGCCGTCATTTTGATACGTGGTGGAAGAAGACCAGTCAGAAAACTCCTGAGCTGCTTAACTTTGAAAAGTCGATGCTGTTCCGAGGCGATGCTAGCCACGTTACTGATTTGGATTATCCGAACTTCTGGCACCAAAACGGTATTAAGTTGAAACTGAGCTACCAATTTGAACCAGGTGACGACAACGATGGTGTAACGGTACACATTCCGCTGCCTATCTTGAACCAAATTGACCAAAACGGTTTTGATTGGCAGATCCCAGGCCTGCGTCAGGAACTGGTGATTAGCCTAATTAAGTCACTACCTAAAACGCTACGCCGTAACTTTGTACCTGCGCCAAACTACGCAGATGCATTCTTGGCACGTGTGACACCGCTTGAAGCACCGTTACTGGATTCTCTTGAGAAAGAGCTACGCCGCATGACGGGTGTGGAAGTGGTACGTGATGACTGGAAGTTAGACCAGATTCCAGAGCACTTAAAGGTAACATTCCGCGCTGTAGATCATCGCAAGCGTAAGCTGAAAGAACAGAAAGATCTGCATGAGTTGAAAGAGAGCCTGAAAGACAAGGTTCAAGAAACGCTTTCTAAAGTGGCAGACGACGATATCGAGCAGCAGAACCTGCACACGTGGAGCTTTGGTGAATTACCAAAAGTCTACCAACAGAAACGTGGTGGCTACGATGTTAAAGCCTTCCCTGCGCTGGTGGATACCAAAGACAGCGTAGAGATCAAACTGTTCGAAACCGAGCAAGAGCAAATCTCGGCAATGAAATCGGGTCAGCGTCGTTTAATCTTGTTGAACGTGCCATCACCGATCAAATACTTGCACTCGAACCTGCCGAACAAATCGAAACTTGGCTTGTACTTCAACCCATACGGACAGGTACTCGATCTTATCGATGACTGTATCGCTTGTGGTATTGATAAGCTGATTGAAGAGAAGGGCGGTTTGGTTTGGGAACCAGAGCAGTTTGAAGCTCTGAAAGAACACGTACGTGCAGAGCTGGGTGATACCGTAGTAGAGATTGCTCAACAGGTTGAAACCATCCTAACCACGGCATTCAGCATCAGTAAAAAGCTGAAAGGACGCGTGGATCTTTCTATGGCATTCGCACTTTCTGACATAAAAGCTCAAGTAGAAGGTTTGATTTTTAAGGGTTTTGCCACAGAATGTGGGTGGAAACGCTTGCCGGATATTCTACGCTATATGAGAGCGATTGAACGCCGCATGGAAAAACTGCCAATTGACCCGAACAAAGATCGTCTTCACATGATCAAAGTTGAGTCAGTAATGAATGATTACAAAGAACTGCTGAATAAAATTCCAAAAGGGATCGCGGTTCCAGAAAATGTAAAAGAGGTGCGTTGGATGATAGAAGAGCTTCGTGTAAGCTTCTTCGCACAGCAGCTCGGTACGCCTTACCCAGTATCAGATAAGCGTGTTAAAAACGCGATTGATGCTTGCTAAAGGAATAAAGCTAGACGCAATGGCAAGGTTTGGGTATAAATCTTGCTTATTGCATTACTAATTGAATAGTTATTACATACAGGGCGACTTGGTGGCAATTTATTACCACTCAAGGCCTGCCACTAGGACGAAAAAGGTCGAATATGAAAAAAACGTTATTGGCACTAGCACTACTAGGTGCATCTTCAACAGCAATGGCTGATTCTTGGTTGTACGGCGGTGTAATGGGTGGTCAAAACTCATTCGCTGGTGAAGATGAAAACGCGGTGGGCATCCACGTAGGTACAGGTATCCTTCCACTAATCGGTGTTGAAGCGGGTTACTGGGATCTAGGTTCTTTCGGCAGCGTTAATTACGGCAACCGCGATCTTAAGAATTTAGACGCAAGCACTGCTTACCTAGCGATTAAACCAAGCATCGATTTTGGTCCTCTTCACGTATACGCGAAGGGTGGTCTTCACTCTTACGAGCTTAAAGCTGATAGCTTCAAGCAAGACGATGTTGATATCATGTACGGTGTAGGCGCTGAATACTTCATCTTTGGTCCACTATCTGTAGGCGCTAGCTACCAAAACTTCAAAATGAAAGATGACGACTCTGGCGTATTCACGCTAAACGCAACTATCCACCTACTGTAATTACTTGCAGTCAATGACAGACGTACCGTTGGTCACGGATATTTGTAGAGTTCGTAAGAATTCGTAAAAAATGCCAGCTTGATAGCTGGCATTTTTGTCTCTGTTAACCGTGTAATCGCTACTCTGTTTTCTTATAACAGATAGCAAGCGGATGGTTATTTTTTACTGTTCAGAATACGCTGGATTCTTGGGTTAATCGCTTTGCCGTGCTGGCTTTCGTACTCTTCACGTTTTAAATCGTTTAGGTTTTTCACTGAGTTAGCGGCAAGCAGGAATTGCGGCAACTCCGTTTCCAGCATGCCTTTCTCATCTAAACGTTTTGCTTCCAAGTAGTACTTCTTAAACAGGCCATCCAGCTTGTTTTCAGCCGTACGCTTCAAGTCATACAGTTTGTTCTGAATCAGCCATTTTTCAATTTTGTTGGCAGCGGTGCGAGACAACACACGGATACGGCTATCCAGCAACTCTTCTTCAGTTAAAGAATCTTTCAGGATCCACAGCTCACCCATTTGCGGCGGCCAGCTGTTGCCAAGCTGAATACGTTCGTGGCAGTGCATTAAAACGCGGTTAAGGCCGTCTGAATCAACAGAGTTGGCAAACTCAATGAACTTACCGCTTGGCTCACTACCGTACTGATATTCCCACTGCGTTTCGTACACGCTCAAGAAAGAGCCGAACACGTGAATACACCAATCGGTTAGTTCCAGCTCTGCAGGATCTTGATCAACAACAGGTACTTGTTGAGACGCACCAGAATCCGCAGCTTGTGCAGCCGCTACTTTCACTTCGGTACTTTGCGCTTCAATCACTTCAGGTACTAATGGACCTGTAGCGTCAGGTACAACAGGTTGAGCTGGCTCAGAAGGTTGGCTTTTTGCCTTTTTGAATGAGCTGCTGCCTGAAGCGTTCAGATGGGCTAAGCTTTTGTCTATACCCATTTCCTTGAGCTTGTCCTGCATTTCCTGAATATTGAGAGGTCTTCTGCTGTTGTTGTCTTTCATTTTGCTTCTCGTTAACTAGCCAGTACTGCAGCTTGGATTCAATCCGAGATAATGGCATTAATTCATTGGCTTTGGCTTTATACCAGAGGACAAATTTCTTCCATACTAAACTATGGTCACCGGTCAAACCGGAGAATTTAAACGCACGTTCTGCCCATGATGGTATCTCTTCTTCGTTGAGATCATGAGTAGAGACGGTGTTGCTGTTCATTGAGCCTCGACCTTGTGGGCGAGGGGCCTGCTGCATATGTTGCATTGGTGCCGGAGCAGGCTGAAACTTAGGTGCAGGTGCAGGTGCAGGTGCCGTAGAGTAGACCGGAATACTATTGGTCGGTTGAACCTCAACGTGCGCCGCAGTTTGCTCTTGCTCAATGAGCATTTTGAAAACGTGAATCTCTTTTTTATCCCGATAATCTACTTTTACCTTATCGAGAAAACCTTGGTCGACTAAACACTTAAGACAGTCGGCTAAACCAAACGTAGAGAGAGCACAAAGTTGACCTGCTGTTTGTAGGCACACATTGGTGTAGCCGAATTCGTCAGCACCGTCTGCAAGCATCAATAAAACCAGCTTTTCTGCAGGGCTAGAAGTATTCACTTGCCAAGCTAAATAAGAATATTTGGCGCTCAATATCGTGTTCTCAAAAAAGGTAAGTCGTTGTCACTATTGTAAGTCACCCCTTACCGAATTTATAGCAACTTAACAGAAAACGGCATTAGTAAGCCAAATATTGACCATAAGGAGACGTCTGCCCCATAAAGTAAGCCTACAGTCATTCATTCTTGTGGTTTAAGCTAGGAATCATTGGGCATGAATACGCATAGCAGCTTAAAGTGCCTACATTCTTTGTTAGGTTAAGAATGCCCAATTCGCGTCCACATTCTGTTGGTCACAATACAGGTCTTCTTTTAAAGTCTTCTCTTTAGGTCAACTATTGATGATTTTCTTAGCTATATCCCATTTATTCTCTTTCCATTCACAAAATGTATTTAATTTATAAGACCCCTTGATATGATCAATACTTGCGCTATTATGACGATAAGTCAGAAATGACGAAGCGTCACAAAATGGTTAACTACATGAATTTACTATTCGTGTTAATATATTGGATAGGAGTGTTTTAAATACTGGCGAAGCTTAGATAACGGCTAAGCTCATATACGGACTAAAAAATTATGTTTGGCTTTGGTTGTAAAGGCGATAAACAAGGTATCTTTGGTTGCAAAGGCGTGTTGTCTAAAAAGCAGCAGTCTATTGCAGACCGAGAAGTAGAGTTGATGTTGTTAGCAAAAGATCTGGTTCGAGAACAAGGGTTCGGAAACCTCACGATGGACAAGCTAACGGCAGCGAGCTCTTATTCTAAAGGTACGATATACAATCACTTTTGCAGCAAAGAAGACGTCGTTTTAGCGTTATGTATTCACTCTCTCAAGACAGAAGCAATGATGTTTGCTCGCTCTGGAGAGTTTGAAGGCAACACACGTGAAAAGATCGTCGCATTGCACGTTGCTTACCGAATCTATGCTCGCATGGAACCGGTACTATCAACCTGTGCGATCATGGCTAAAAGCCCGTGGGTACTAGAGAAAGCGTCTAGTGCACGCGTCGCCGAGATGAATGAACTGGAAGAGTTGGTGATTGAACAATGCGACTCTATGGTTAACCAAGCGGTAGAAGCGGGTGACCTAAAGTTCTCTTCTGGCGTTGGCTCAGATGCCATCGTTTTTGCTAACTGGTCAATCGCATTTGGTTCAAATGCCTTGTCACAGAACGCATCAAACAGTCATTGTATTAAGCGGTTACAAGACCCGTATTCAGTATTACACAACGCGAACATGATTCTAGACGGCCTAAATTGGCAGCCCCTTTCTAGTGACTGGGATTACCGCAAAACTTGGCGTCGTGTAGAACAAGAACTGTTCAGTGAAGAGATCGCTTACTTAGAGTCTGTAGGTCGATAGCTTCCGTTAAGCCCACAATGTGGGTTTATTAATAACCATTTTTGACGATTCGTCACAAACTTGAGACTGACCGACTGTGGTTGCTGTTTTCTTGAGTGTTTGACTAAGCATTGTGTCTTTTGTCAGCTTCGGCTGGCTTTTTATGACACAAATATGACGAATCGTCACAAATGGAGACTGTGATGAAACACGACAGCCAGAAGCCCACGTTCGATCAGCAAAACCGAGATAACCCTAATGCTGATAGCGCAAACACAGATCTAAACAGTTGGCACTCAATACCTACCAAGCGTTCGTTTATCGTTCTGCTGGTGGTGTTTTCAATCATCATTCTCTCTGCATTAGGGGCTAAGAACCTCTACTTTAGAGGGGACTACAATATCTTCTTCGAAGGCACCAACAAACAGTTGATGGCGTTCGATGAAATCCAAACCACCTTTGCGAAAACTGACAACCTCGCGATTGTTGTCTCACCTGAAGGCGGTAATGTCTTCACTCCAGAAACCCTCACCTTAATTCAAAACCTCACGGTTGATGCGTGGCAGATCCCGTATTCAAGCCGTGTCGATTCCCTTGCTAATTATCAGCACACCGAAGCCATTGAAGATGATCTTTTGGTAGAAGACTTGCTGTATGAAGAGTACGAACACACACCAGAACGCATCGCCAAAGTAAAACAGATCGCCCTTAACGAGCCGTTGCTTAAGAATGCCTTGGTGTCGGTCTCTGGCGATGTGACGATTGTGAACGTCACCGTGCAACTGCCAGAAGTGGACAAAACCGCAGAAGTGCAAGAGGTGATTGCGGCAATCAATACCATGATCGGCAAGTACCAAGCTCAGTATCCTAATGTCGAATTCCATAAAGCGGGCATCATAGCCATGAACAACGCGTTTATGACTTCGGCTCAAGAAGACAGCTCAACGCTCGTTCCCTTAATGCTGTTGGTGGTACTGGTGTTCCTGACCTTTATGCTGCGCTCGTTCTTTAGTGTGGTGGCGACGCTCATTGTGATCATCTCTTCGATTGTTGCCACCATGGGATTGTCTGGTTGGGCAGGGATGTTCTTGAGTACCGCAACCGTGAATGTGCCAACCTTGGTTTTAACTTTGGCGGTGGCTGATTGTGTTCACGTGATTGTGACCATGAGACAAGCGATGCAGCGCGGTATGGAGAAAGCACAAGCCATTCAATACAGCATCAAGCTCAATGCGATGCCGATTCTGATCACCTCGGTGACCACTGCGATTGGTTTCCTGATGATGAACATGTCGGACTCACCAGTGCTGCGTGATTTCGGTAACTTATCGGCACTGGGTGTACTTATTGCGTGCTTCTTGTCTGTGACTATGTTGCCAGCGTTGCTAAAACTGCTGCCAGTCAAACGTCTACCTGCCAACCCTAAGGCGGCAGACAAAGTCACCTTCATGGATAAGCTGGGCGATTTTGTCGTAACTAACCGTAAAGCACTGCTGCCGATTTCTACGCTAGTGATTGTTGGCGCTGCCGCGTTAATTCCGCTCAACAAAGTCAACGATGAATCGGTGAAGTATTTCGATACCTCAAGTGAATTCAGACAAGCGGCTGACTTCATGGAAGAGACCGTAAGCGGCATGACAACCCTCAGTATCGCAGTGAAAACTAACGAGTCTCAAGCGATTGCTGATCCTGTGTTCTTGCAAGCAATTGGTGACTTTACTAAGTGGCTACGCGTTCAACCAGAAACTGACCATGTGGCAACGCTTTCTGATGTTTATATGCGTTTGAACAAGAATATGCATGCCGACGACGACAGCTACTACAAGCTACCGCTGAACCGTGAACTTGCCGCGCAATATCTGCTGCTTTACGAAATGTCTCTGCCGTACGGCTTGGACTTGAACAACCAGATCAACGTCGATAAATCATCGATCAAAATGGTACTCACCGTCGATAACCTTGGCAGCGTTGAGCTAGTCGAACTCGAAGAGCGCATTTACTCATGGTTTGCAGCCAATGCACCGCAATATGAAGTGGTGGCTTCGAGCCCGTCACTGATGTTTGCTCATATTGGCGAAACCAACATGGCGAGCATGCTATCAACTTTGCCTATCACCCTAGTGCTTATCTCTGGCTTGATGATCTTTGCATTGCGCTCGGTTCGCTTAGGCATGATCAGCCTAGTGCCCAACATTGCGCCTGCGATCATTGGCTTTGGTTTATGGGCGCTTATCTCAGGTGAAATCAACCTCGGTTTGTCAGTCGTGGTCACGCTCACGTTGGGTATCGTGGTTGATGATGCGGTGCACTTCTTGAGTAAATACCAGCGCGCAAGAATCGAAGGGAAATCAGCAGAAGAAGCGGTTCGATACGCTTTCCACACCGTAGGTCGCGCTTTGTGGATCACCACTGTTGTGCTAGTGGCCGGTTTCTCTGTACTGGCGATGTCGAGCTTCAGACTCAACTCCGACATGGGCTTACTCAGCGCGATTGTGATTTTCATTGCGCTGGTGGTCGATTTCATCTTGCTACCAAGCTTACTGATGATCTTCGACAAACAGACCCACTATTCAGCTAAAACTCAGCACGAATCAAAGCCAGATACCAAGTCGCAGCCTAGATCGACAGCCGAACTGACTACTTCGACCAAATAAGGAAACGTCGGCCTGCTGCGGTGGGCTGACTCAAGGAGATATTTATGAAAAGCGTTAAACAAACATTCGCTACTACATTACTTACTGTTAGCTCGTTGGCACTGAGCACATTCGCCGCTTTCCCAGCGTTAGCAGACCCTGCGAAAGGCTTAGAAATTGCCGAGCAACGTAAAGCGGTCGATGTCGGGTGGGGCGATTCTGTCGCAACCATGGAAATGCTACTTCGCAACAAGCAGGGCGAAAGCAGTACACGTCTGATGCGATTGAAATCTTTGGAAGTCGATGACGATGGCGACAAAGGCTTAACCATTTTTGATGAACCACGCGACGTAAAAGGCACGGCTTTCCTAAACCATTCGCACATCACCAAATCCGATGACCAGTGGTTGTATCTTCCTGCACTCAAGCGTGTAAAACGCATCTCTTCACGCAACAAATCTGGCCCGTTTATGGGCAGTGAATTTGCGTATGAGGACTTAAGCTCGTTTGAACTTGAAAAGTACACCTTCAACTACATTGAAGACGCGAAACTGGAAGGCGTAGACACCTTTGTTTTAGAGCAAGTACCGACCGATAAAAACTCAGGCTACACCATGCAAAAGGTATGGCTAGACCAACAGCACTACCGCCCAATGAAAGTCGAGTTTTACGACCGCAAAGGCGCACTGCTTAAAACTCTATCGTTCCAAGATTACAAACAGTACCTAAACCAATACTGGCGCGCACACACCATGGCGATGCAAAACCATCAAACAGGCAAAAGCACCGTATTAACCACGACAGATTTAGTGTTCCAGACCGGTCTTAAAGACAAGGATTTCCAAAAGAACACACTAAAACGTGCGAAATAAGGCAGGAATATGAAAAGGATTGTGGCAACAGGAACCCAATTATCCTTAACCTTGGCGGCGACCGTCGGGCTTATGCAGGTGTCGTTGCCTTGTGTGGCGGCAGGCTTTAGTCCTGATATCGCAGGGCAGGTTAACCTTGAACATAGGCAGTTCTTTAGCGACGGCTTACAAGGGCAAGACAAAGGACAAAGCTCACTGGTGTTGCAGCCAGAGTTTTACTGGGAGCAACAAGAGGGCAACGGCAGCATTACCTTCACCCCGTTTTATCGCCTAGACAGTGAAGACGATGAACGAACTCATGGTGATATTCGCGAAGCCTTGTATTTAACCTATTGGGATGATTACGAACTGCGAGCGGGTGTTGGAAAGGTATTTTGGGGCGTAACCGAATCGGCGCATTTAGTGGATGTGGTAAACCAGACCGATGCCATTGAATCGGTCGATGGCGAATCCAAGTTAGGTCAGCCTATGGTGCACTTCACCTCGATAAAAGAGTGGGGCACCATAGACGCCATGTTACTGCCGTATTTTCGTGAGCGTACCTTCGCAGGCGAAGACGGTCGATTAAGGCCAACCGTGCCAGTATCGGACGATGCGCTTTACGAATCTTCACGAGAAGAAAAACACGTTGATGTGGCATTGCGTTACAGCCAAATGTACGGTGATTGGGATGTCGGTTTAAGCTACTTAGGCGGCACAAACCGCGACCCTTATTACCGTGTGGAAGGCAATCAACTCAAGCCATACTACGCCCAAATGCAACACTTCGGATTGGATGTTCAAGGCATTATCGGTGACTGGTTATGGAAGCTGGAAAGCATTTATCGCGACAGCTACGACAACCATACCGGCGTGGCGACAGGCTTTGAATACACTTGGGTAGGGGCGCTTGAATCGTACTGGGACATCGGCTTCATCGCTGAATACCTGTATGACAGCCGAGGCAACAAT
Source organism: Vibrio sp. 10N.239.312.D08 (assembly GCF_041466145.1). Classification (NCBI taxonomy): domain Bacteria; kingdom Pseudomonadati; phylum Pseudomonadota; class Gammaproteobacteria; order Vibrionales; family Vibrionaceae; genus Vibrio; species Vibrio sp. 10N.239.312.D08. Next base: position 109,480 of record NZ_JBFSSD010000006.1, read on the forward strand.
GCCCAAACCATCGGCCAAAATGATGTGTTCCTTGGGGCACGTTTCGCTTTGAACGATGAAGACGGCACCGAAGTGCTTACTGGTATCACTCAAGACTTAGATAACAGTGATGTCTACAGTGCCAAGCTAGAGGCATCGAGCCGTATTAACAACAATCTCAAGTGGCGACTGAATGCTTGGTTGTTTGAGAACGAAACCCCAGAGGACTTGTTGTTCTTCGCGCGCAAGGATGACTTTGTTGAGATGGCGTTGGAATATTATTTCTAATGTTAGCTTCGAGGGGCGTTCCTGTTGGGGGGGACGTCTCAAATTTAAGATGAGCCATATTTAGAATGTTCAAAGTCGTCTTTTTATAAAGTGGATCAAACAATCGAATAAACCTACAGGTAAAATGGTTATATTTTTTCAGTATCTATAACCTCCGAATATGCATGTAAATCGTGCTGGTGGTGTCGGCCTTAAGGGATTTATGAATTCATTTAATTGGGATAAAAACTTTGAAACAGGCATTGGTGTTGTAGATGAACAGCATCAATATCTTGTTGGTATTATCAACCACTACGGAAATCTGTTGTCAGAGAACACTATCTCTATCGACGACATAAACGTCGCTTTACTCGATCTCACATGCTATGCCGAATTTCACTTTAAAGAAGAAGAATCTTTGATGAGAGATTGCGGTGTGTATGAGCGACACATTGAAGAGCATATCAAAGTGCATCGTGTATTTATGCAAGATATCTACAGTATGCAAGCTTTCATCATGGAAGAAGATCAGTCGTCAGCACGGCAGTTACTTGATTTATTGATCCACTGGCTTGCTTACCACATCCTCGGCATCGACCAAAACATGGCGCGACAAATGACCGCGATAGAAGAGGGCGCGACACCTCTGCAAGCCTTTGAAGCGGAAGAAAAGCAGCAAGATTCTGCGACTGTCCCGCTGTTGGCTGCGCTTAACGGCCTGTTTGAACAAGTCTCTGAACGAAACAAACAGTTGTTACGCTTCAACCAGTTACTCGAAGATAAAGTTGAGGAACGTACGGCAGAATTAAAACGAGCGAATAAGAGACTTGAAGAACTGTCATTAACCGACTCTCTTACTAATTTGCATAACCGTCGTAGTGCTTTTAAACAGTTAGCGCTGCATTGGCAAGACTCCAAAGAACTGGGCATGCCTTTAGTGTGTATTATGATTGATGCCGACCACTTCAAGCGCATTAATGACACCAGCGGCCATGATGCAGGCGACTTGGTGCTACAAACCCTCTCGCGTGAACTGAAAAACACGTTCCGTAATGATGATATTGTTTGCCGGTTAGGTGGCGATGAGTTCTTGGTTATTTGCCCAAACACCGACCTTAAAGGTGGGATGTACATCGCGGAAACCGCTCGACAGAAAGTGTCTGAATTAGAGGTTGAAACCAGTCATCAAGTTTGGATTGGCAGTATTAGTGTCGGTGTCGCTGAAATGACCCAAGAATTCGAAACCATGAACGAATTGATTAAAGCGGCGGATGAGTCCGTCTATTTAGCAAAAAACGCAGGGAAGAACAGCGTTTGTTCTATTCAGATCTAGCCTTCAGGTCATTTCCAAATTAAGAAGTGGAACCTGTAATTGTTCCACTTCTTCCTACTCCTCATTAATATCCTGTTAAATTTGCCGTGTTTTTAGGCAATAACTTGTTCTTTTAGCGATTCAATTTGGCATTGGTTGCGTGTTTGATTACTATGTGTAGCTATCTAAAAAAACTAATCATCCGATACGGACACTACCAACTGGTAGATGAGGAAATGATGCAACATCTAGAAGAGATCATTGCTAATGCAACGACTGCTATTGATACAGCAGATTCGTTAGTCGCACTTGATGAAGTGCGAGTTCAGTATTTAGGTAAGAAGGGTGAACTAACTCTTCAACTACAAAGCCTAGGTAAACTTCCACCTGAAGAGCGTCGCACTGCTGGTCAAGAGATCAACAAAGCGAAAGGTGCTGTTCAACAAGCGATCGCAGCTCGCAAAGACGCACTACAACGTGCAGAGCTTGAAGCGAAACTAGCTGAAGAAACTATCGATGTGAGCCTACCAGGTCGTCGCATTGAGAACGGTGGTCTTCACCCAGTCACTCGCACTGTTGAGCGTATCGAACAGTTCTTTGGTGAGCTTGGCTTTAGCACTGAGTCTGGCCCTGAGATCGAAGATGCATTCCACAACTTTGATGCACTAAACATCGCAGACGATCACCCAGCTCGTACTGATCACGATACTTTCTTCTTCAACCCTGATCTAATGCTACGTACGCACACTTCTGGTGTTCAAATCCGTACGATGGAAAACGGCAAACCGCCATTCCGCTTCATTGCTCCGGGTCGTGTTTACCGTAACGACTACGATCAAACTCACACGCCAATGTTCCACCAAGTGGAAGGTATGTTAGTTGATGAGAACGTAAACTTCGCACAACTTAAAGGCATTCTTAACGATTTCCTTTGTAACTTCTTTGAAGAAGAAGTTGAAGTGCGTTTCCGTCCTTCATTCTTCCCGTTCACAGAGCCTTCAGCTGAAGTTGACGTGAAACGTAAAGATGGCAAATGGCTAGAAGTTCTAGGCTGTGGCATGGTTCACCCTAACGTACTTCGCTCTGTTGGCATCGACCCTGAGAAATACTCTGGTTTTGCATTCGGTATGGGTGTAGAGCGTCTAACGATGCTTCGTTACGGCGTAAATGACCTTCGTGCGTTCTTCGAGAACGACCTTCGTTTCCTTAAACAATTCAAGTAATCCGGGGCAGTCGAAACTATGAAATTCAGTGAATCTTGGCTACGCGAGTGGGTTAAACCTGCAATTAACAGCGAAGAGCTAGCTCACCAAATCACTATGGCTGGTTTGGAAGTTGACGATGTAGAACCTGTTGCTGGTGAATTCACCGGCGTTAAAGTAGGTAAAGTGGTTGAGTGCGGTCAGCACCCAGACGCAGACAAACTACAAGTAACTAAAATTGATATCGGCGAAGAAGAGCTGTTAGACATCGTATGTGGTGCATCTAACTGTCGTCTTGGCCTAACTGTAGCAGTAGCAACAGTTGGCGCAGTACTGCCTGGTAACTTCAAAATCAAGAAAGCAAAACTACGTGGCGTTCCATCGCACGGCATGCTTTGTTCTTTCTCTGAGCTAGGTATCGACGTAGAGTCTGACGGCATCCTTGAGCTACCAGAAGGCACAACGCTAGGCATGGACGTACGTGAGCTTCTTGAGCTTAACGACGTAACTATCGACGTAGACCTAACAGCAAACCGCGCAGACTGCTTCAGCATCCGTGGCCTTGCTCGTGAAGTTGGCGTACTAAACCGCGCAGACGTTACAGAGCCAACAGTTGAAGCTGTTGCAACAAGCATTGAAGACACAGTATCTGTTGAAATTAAAGCAACTGATGCTTGTCCACGTTACCTTGGCCGTGTGGTTAAGAACGTAAGCGTGAAAGCGGAAACACCAATCTGGATGCAAGAAAAACTGCGCCGTTGTGGTATCCGTTCAATCGACCCAGTTGTAGACATCACAAACTACGTGATGCTAGAGCAAGGCCAACCAATGCACGCATTTGATCTCGCTAAGATCGAAGGCGGTATCGTGGTTCGTCTAGCAGAGCAGGGCGAAAAGCTAACACTTCTAGATGGCAACGAAGCTGAACTAAACAGCAACACACTTGTTATCGCAGACCACAACAAAGCACTAGCAATCGCTGGTATCTTTGGCGGTCAAGATTCAGGTGTTACGACTGAAACAACAGACGTACTTCTTGAAGCTGCATTCTTCGCACCGGATCACATCCGTGGTCGCGCACGTGCTTACGGCCTTCACACAGATTCTTCTCTACGTTTCGAACGTGGTGTTGATTCAACACTTCAAGCAGCAGCAATGGAGCGTGCAACACAGCTTTTAGTTGAAATCTGCGGTGGTGAAGTTGCGCCAGTAAACGGCAGCGAATCTGAAGCCTCACTTCCTAAAGCAAACGTAGTTGCTCTACGTCGCGCTAAGCTAGATAGCCTACTAGGTCACGAAATCCCATCTACAGACGTAGTGGAAATTCTTACTCGCCTAGGTTGTGAAGTTGAAAGCACTGATGCTGGCTGGACGGCAACGTCTCCATCTTGGCGTTTTGATATCGCAATCGAGCAAGACCTAATTGAAGAAGTAGGTCGTATCTACGGTTACGATAACATTCCAAACCAAGCGCCTAAAGCGGCACTTAAAATGAATGACCACAAAGAAGCTGACCAACCGCTTAAGCGCGTTCGTGACCTTCTTGTAGACCGTGGCTACCACGAAGCAATCACATACAGCTTCGTAGAACCAGAGCAGCAAAAACTTGTTGTACCTGGTGTTGAGCCGCTAATCCTGCCATTCCCAATCTCTGCGGACATGTCAGCAATGCGTCTTGGCCTAATCCAAGGTCTACTAAACACAGTTGTTCACAACCAGAAGCGTCAACAGTCTCGCGTTCGTCTATTCGAATCAGGCCTACGTTTCATCCCTGAAGCAACGGCTGAAAACGGCATGCGCCAAGAAATGATGCTTGCGGGCGTTATCTCTGGTACTCGTGGCGAAGAGCACTGGGACATTGCAACTAACACTGTAGATTTCTTCGATCTTAAAGGTGACCTAGAAGCAGTTCTTGAGCTTTCTGCAAACGAAATCGCATACAGCTTCAAAGCAGCTAAGCACCCAGCACTTCACCCAGGTCAAACTGCGGCTATCGTAGTAGACGGCAAAGAAGTGGGTATCATTGGTACTGTTCACCCAGAACTAGAGCGTAAGTTTGGTCTTAACGGCCGCACTATCGTATTCGAAATCGAATGGGCAGCTATCAACACTCGCGTGCTTCCAGAAGCAGTAGCCGTATCTAAGTTCCCTGCAAACCGTCGTGATATCGCAGTAGTTGTTGACGAAGCAGTTGCTTCTGGCGACATCGTAGAAGCGTGTATCGCTGCTGGTGGCGAATTCCTAACAGGCGCTAAACTGTTCGACGTATACGTTGGTCAAGGCGTTGAAGAAGGTAAGAAGAGCCTAGCAATCGCACTTAGCCTACAGTCTGTAGAGCGCACACTTGAAGATGCAGACATCGCTGGTTCAGTAGATGCTATCGTAGCTTCAATCTCAGAGAAATTTGGCGCAGCACTTCGCGACTAATCTCTTCTGATAGATAGAAAATCAAAGGCCTCGCATTGCGAGGCCTTTTTTTGTGGAGCAGGGCTCTAAATCGTAACTGGAAAGGTGAACTAAAGATTAGACTCTCGAGTGATTTTATTTAGTTCAATAAAATCAATACTTTAAAAGCAAGGGCGTAGTTGTCAATCTAGTTGATTTGATACTTATCTCGCCTCAATGTGAAGGCAGGGATTGTTCCTTCTAGTACCTCAACAATATGATTATTGATAATCTGAGATTCGATACCACCTGATATGAATGAAAAACGGTTGCCATCTTCTTTGTCTATTTCCACTTTAATAACTTGCTCTGAATCCGAAACAACAGCTAAATTAGGGTTGTGGGTTACCATTATAATTTGACGATTTAACTTAGCATCTCTGATATAAGGAACTAAAACCGTAGCTACGCTATTATTATCTAGGTTATCTTCTGGCTGATCAATTATTAATGGAATGTCTTCCTTATCTAGGACCAGGTAGAATACTAGCAGTAAAGCCCCTTTTTCTCCCGGGGATAACTGGTCTAAACTTTTTCCCTTTTGTCTTAAATCATAGTGCGGTGATAAATACTCTAATCCAAAAATAAGATCGTAGAGTTCTTTTCGGTTGTTCGTGACATCTCCTATAAATATTGGTGCTTCTTTCTTATTTTCTCGATGATCGCACTCAAGATAATCGATCAGTTTACAAAGGAAAGATGTGATACTTTCACCATCATCCCAATCCGTAGCTCCAATTAGATCTTCATCTAGTATTCTAGAACCTTCATCAACTCCAAAAAAAGTGCCAGAACGATTTTGCTTTATATTCCTAAGAATATTCTTTGCAAGGTCACTATCTGGATAAAAAGCGCTAACAATATTTAATCCAGAAACATCTGACCCATTTAATACTGGGTCAATTTCAGATTTAATATCGTCATAAAACTCCTTTATCTCAGATTTAATCTTGAATATTTCCCGTGTTTTACTTAAACGCTCTTCTCTTAAACCGTTTAGTTTTTCAGGTAAATCTTCGCTAATAAAATTCAAAGCTGCTATATAATAATTTAATGTTCCATTTTTATCAGAGCTACCTTCGATCTCATCTTTGCGGACTTGCCAATTTGCGAGATTACGTAGGTAGTCTTGATATACTTTTTGTTCTCCAGTAAACTGTGATTCAAGTATTAATATATCATGCTCATAGCGCTTTATTTTAGATTGTATATTTAATGTAGAGATATCCGCTTTCTGATAGTCATCGTGCAAAACAATTTCTTTTAGATCAGATTCCAGTTGATTCTCTACAACAGATATTTCTTTATCCAAAGATTCTTTATCAAATTTATAATCTATAAATTCTGAAATTTTTATTCCTAGAGGTTTTAGTTCATCATCGGCCTTTTCTAATACTTTATTAATATCGTCAAATTTTGATATTAATTCAGCGTTGAAACCCACTAGGCGACTTGTAAGTTGAGAACGGGAGCTAATCGATTCATTTAGCTCATTGAATTGTATTTCCAGTCGAGCCTTACTATCGATTAACTTTTGTAAAGTTGCTTTCTTTTCTCTTACTTCTTCGGTTTCTTCTTTTTTTGACGGGTCTGCAATTTCTAAAGGTTTTGTCGTAATGTGGACTCTTAATTCCTCTTGAACAATAGCTTTTTGACTAATAAAACTCTCTGCCTTGCTTGGACTGCTCCAATCTTCAAGATTTATTATTTTTTCATTTAAAGAGCGAACTTCTTCCAAAAGGTGATGAAGAAGTTTATTTACTGCCTCTTTTTTAAATGTGATTAGCTCGCTGAAAGTGGGTTGTCCAAAACGTTTATGGTAAGGAACATATTGAAAAACCACTTTTTCTACTTCAGCCCGAAAAGCTTCAACTTTCCCTATTTCATTACAAACTTTTTCAAAATAACTTTGAGGCAAGTAACGCACTAGTCGCTGTTGATTAGTATCTATCTCATGAGTGAGAAGTCTGTCACTCGACGTTTTACCGCTCTCGAAGGTTAACTTCGCACTAAATCTATCTGCGAGACCTCTTTTTTTAAATTTGTTTTTGTGTAGGAATAAAAAGTCATCTGAATGTTCTGAGTCAGCGCACATAGCAATGATGTCAGAAATTGCACTCTTACCGTTACCTTTATGTCCAATTATAGTGACCAACTCACTATTTAATGGGATATCAATATCCTCAAACCATTTATTCTTCGCATCATGTTTACCAGTCATAGAGATATTCAATGATTTTATATACTTTGTTCTATTTTCTCTAACCCTGGCTATTACTGGAGGTTCGTCACCGATATAAAATCTACTTTCTGGCTCGTTTAAAGCGTATTTTAGCCCAGCAAAATTTGGAGTACCCTTTATCCACATCTTTTGCTTACGTTTGTAGTGACCAATATGATGATTATCAGAACATATGATCATAGGTATTGTTCGATTTATATGAGGAAACACAAATTTTCGATAACCATCTTGGTCACTTTCCTTGCCAAGTTCGTATATATCCACTTCTTGTGCGATGTCGGTTTTCTGAGCGCTATTATGTGGTAGGGAATGTGTTATGTTTTCCACTGACCCACTTTTATCCCCAGCATGAATTGTTGTGATCCCACCTAAGCTTTTCACAAGCCTCATAGTATCGATTAGGTCGCAATATACTTCATTGTGTTTTAATTGCTCAGATTTGATTTTATGTAAATCAGTCTTGTATTGCAGTTGTCCCCATACATTATTGATATCGCAATTTTCTGGAAATATGCCAATGAAATGTATGGGTTCCTTACCCCTAGCATCAGATAAAAACTCAATACCTGGTAGTACTGTAATGCCTTCACTTTTCCCTAATGATTGTAAATCATTTAGACGCTCTATATCGATCACATGATGATCGGTTATAGCAAACACTGATATACCATTTTTCTTCATTTCGGCGATGATATCGGCGTTAGTTGCTGTTTTAGCTTTATAATCGTATGAAGATTGCGTATGAAAATGCAAGTCCCACTGATGCCACTCTGAACCTCTAGATTGCATTGATAAAACCTTTTATAAATAGTGATGGAGTTAAAATTACATCGTTCTTCCATCACTAGAATCAAACATAGACAAAGATTATCATATCAATTGGTTGAGTATTTTGAATTGACTCAATATTCGTTATCAATACTAAAAGTAAGCAACAAAAGATTGTTAACCCTTAGTTAAAACATCCTTGACCCGTCTACAGCTTCACACTTTATAGTGGCTATATTGATTGAGAGGGGCGCTTTCTGTGTTCCCTCCAAAGTAAGTAGAGAGACACTATGAAACGTTTAATTCTAAACATCACACTCTTGGTATTCATGGCGCTTGGTAGCTTTAATGCCATGGCTCATGATTCAACGGTTAAGTACGGTATTACGATATCTCACGATGGTGAGCAAATTGCGTATGGCAAAAGTGGGAGCTGGGAGACGGCGCTGATCTTCATTCACGGTTGGAGCTTAGACAGCAGGCTATGGCTAAACCAAGTGAGTGAGTTTTCAAAACACTACCAAGTCATCGCCATGGACTTAGCAGGCCATGGTAACTCGTCGTTCAATCGTGAAGAGTACACCATGGTCGCGTTTGCTGAAGACATCAAAGCAGTCATCGACAAAGAACAACTCGATTCAGTCGTCTTAGTTGGTCATTCAATGGCAGGTGGTGTTATTGCAGAAGCGGCTAAACTGATGCCGAAAAGAGTGAAGGGTATTATTGGTGTTGATACATCGCAAAACGTCGCACTAGCGGTTTCACAAAGCGACTTAGATGCAATGACCAAACCATTTGAAGCAGACTTCCAAGCGGGCATTACTATGTTCGTGAAAGACTCGCTACCAAAAGACGTAGACGCGGATCTACTTTATTGGGTAACGCAAGACATGGCGTCAGCACCGCCAGCTATCGCGATAAACCAGTTCCGCCATTATCTAGGCCAATACGTGACAGGCGAAGCACACCGCGTGTATGAGAACGTGAATGTGCCAGTCATATTGGTTAACGCTCGCCTATGGCCAACCGATTCAGAAGCGAACAAGAAACACATCAAGGATTACAGCATTTACTACATTGAAGACTCAGGCCACTTCCCAATGCTTGAGCAACCTGAGCAGTTCAACACAACGTTGATGAAAGCGGTTAAGTCAGTGAAGTAGGGCGGTTGTAATCATTCTATAGATAAAACTAAGGCCTCGCGTGTGCGAGGCCTTTTTGTTTCTTGGGGTACCTCAACCTGAAAAGGTTATATGGTCGCATCTGTCTTAAAGAGTAATACCTTGTTATCCGAGTAGCGATAAAGATATGGGTAAGGCGATGTATTCATTGCCTCTACATCAGCCTTGAATTTTTCAGGGTTAGCTTGGTATGTTTCTTGTTTAGCTGAGTCCATCCAACCGAAGTAAGGAACATAGCGGTAGAAGTAGCGTTGGTTTTCGCTGGTTGCCATCATTTCGTCAGAAACAGAATACACTAGGTAACGATTTGCTTGTGGTACACCCTCAATGAAATCAATCTCACCTTCTACAATTTTCTTGAAGTAGTCTGGCCTACGTTTCGAAAGAAAGCAGTGGTCTAATTCATCTTCAACAAAAGTGGTATCAGGCGTAAATTCGGCAGATTGTCTAAACTCGGCACATTCTGGTTTGGTAATATCCATTGCGCTGACACTTGTATTTCTAACATTGAGAAAATCTTGCTCAAACTCAAAAATTTCCGCATTCGGATATTTTTGCTTCATCATTTGTTTTAAGCGATCTAAGTCTTCGCGATAGATTGAGTCGTAAGTGACATCATCGCCAATAGGCTCGATAGCAATATTGTGCTGACGTTTGAAGGCGTAAGGAAGTTTGTCTGCTGTTTGCGTGCCCAAAAAGAACGTCGCTATATCGAGGTTTGATGCCAGGTTGCCAATTAACATGGCTGCGGTTGCGGTGGTACTGACCGTGTTTTTGATTGCTACTTTATCGTAGTAATCTTTCGCCAGAACATCGGCATTACCTAGCTTAGTCGGCTCACGCTCTGTGTAAACATACATGATTTGCATTGCTTGGCTGTATTGCTCGTAATTGTCATTCTGATAGATATCGAGTTCTGATGCCTGTTTGGTGTTGTCCACCATGGCTTCTCTATCGTGTCTCACCGTACAACCAGTGAGTAATAATGCAGCCACTGATGCTGCGAGTATCGTTTTATTCATTTTCTAGAACCACTAACTATATAAACAATGTAATTGTTTGGTATTAACCATTTGTTTAGTTATTGAATATTAAATAATTCTATGGAAAATAGATACTTAGCACGTGGCATAAATGTGACTTGGCACGTTGTCATTGAAAATTGAGCAAGGTCTAAAGCGAATACAATTGAAGACTCAGGCCACTTCCCAATGCTTGAGCAACCAAAGCAGTTCAACGCAACGTTGATGAAAGCGGTTAAGTCAGTGAAGTAGGGCTGTTGCACGTGAGAATAGGCTGATAATCCCCTCCTAACCTCCCCTTGGTTTACATCTCCAATCTCTTGTTGGCAACGATAAAGGGGAGGAACTGAATACCGATCGTGACAAGTGCTGCTATATGTTCAGCGACAAAGAATGTTCTCCCCCTCATTCTTATATCTCAAGAGATCGGGTCACTCCATTCGAGGGGGAGGCTTTGGCTTACTAGAACCATTCCACAACGTTGATGAAAGCGGTGAAGTCAGTGAAGTAGGGTAGTTGTTAAAGGACAGTGGTAATCGTTGATAGATAAAATTAAGGCCTCGCGTGTGTGAGGCCTTTTTGTTGGTCGGAGGTTTTGCTAGCTACATTCATTTCAATTTGTGAGCAATGATCGCATCGTTCACTCGTTTATGGTCCTTAAACGACGGCCTCATAGTTATATAAATGCTCTATCAACCACCTCTAGATACGTAATTAGCACCCCTGTTATTAGTAAGGGCTGACCGAATCTAGTGGTGCTTTCTACTGATAATCACTTTAACTATGTGTTTAGGACGTCCTGCTATGGCTAAGAAAATAATATTCATTCATGGTCGCGCTCAAAAGCTCGATAAAGCTTCCCTTCAAGCACTCTGGTACGAGGCTATAGAGCATGGCTTACAGCGAGATTGTATCGGCTCAAGTTCATTACAAGCTTTTAAAGATGTCGATAAACGGTTTGTCTATTACGGTGAGCTATCAAACACATTGTTAGAGAAACCAACGGAAGATCCTGCAAGTCGACAGCAAGCTCTGTCTGAACTCAAAAAGTACAAAACAAACCAGTTCAATAAAACAACGTATAAAAAGGTATCTAAAATTGGTTTTCTAAAAGAGGCGTTAGCAGATACTTTTTCATCGCTATTTGGAACGCTAGGTGTGGCTGAGACACTCATTACGAAGGTCGCGCCGGACATGGCACATTATTGGTATGAAGATACCTATTTCGGCAGCGATGTTAGGCATAGGCTAATGGTTGAACTGAAGGAAGCGCTTGATAATCAGGATGATGTGATGATCGTATCGCACAGCCTTGGGTCGATGATCGGCTATGACGTGTTATGGAAGTTGTCTCATTGCGGAGAGTATAGACACGACTATGGTGCAGACAAGAAGGTCAACTTATTGCTGACGCTCGGGTCCCCGTTAGGCGATGAAAACGTAAAAGATAGGCTAAAGGGGAGTCGCTTGAAAGATGAGAAGAAGTACCCGTTAAACATTCAGCAATGGATAAACATATCGGCAGAAGATGATTTTATCTCTCATGACAGCAAAATTAAAAATGACTTCAAGGATATGCTCAAACTGGATCTAATACCCGGTGGAATGAAAGATATCCACCCGATTTATAACCTCAATATTCGCAACGGGAAAAGCAATCCACATGCTTCCATCGGTTATCTCATTAATCCTAAATTCATCAAAGTACTGGATGAATGGCTCTCGAGTTGATTTGGTTTACCATCGTAAATTGCTTCGGTGCTCGTTCATTGAAACTTAGATAAAACAAGGCCTCGCGTGTGCGAGGCCTTAGTTGTTTGTGGGGGAATTAAAAGTAGGGGTGTGAACACAGAATTGGACAAAAATGGCGAGGTTAAATGTACTCATGATTCAGAAAAAAATAACGAAGTCTAACCTATCCATTACTACGAAATTACAGCTTTACGATGCCACGAGTCACTTTAATGCCACCAATTAAAGTAGAACCACCGTAGTCTTTCGCTAATCTTAATAAAGTGTCATGAAATCCATGATTTGGGAAAGCTTGTTCTACTTCTGCAATCATGGACTTAGGGAGCCCTTTTTTAACCATTCCTTTTGATGCATCAATCCAGTCCGCTTTTCGACAAGCTTCTATAACTTTTTCATGTGGACCTTTATACGGTGTGATTTTGTGATGCCAGTGAATAGCGCCTTTTAGAGCATCAGGGTCTAATCCCCAATTTTCCTTTTCATTGTCATTTAATGCCACTGCTTCTGATGGCTCAAGGTAAGCGAGTTCATGGTCAGTCCACAGGCCAATATCATGATAGACAAATGCGGTTTCGACTAACTTTTCAAATTGTTCATCATAATCTAGAAAGTGCATTGCATAAGTGATTGTTCTATAAACATGATTACGATAGCCAAGATAATCTTCCCCAATCAGCTCTTTATAACGCTCAAGTAGTAACTCTACCCGTGGTCTCTCTAGCTTTATTTGAATCTTACTGCCCATGATTATTTCCTTATTAAATCATCCTGTTGTTCATTGAGGAGTTTAGACCAAAAATCGATATTAACGAAAACTTGGGATAATCGCTGGAATCCCCGGTAGAAGGCCAACCAATGCCATTACACCACTTAGCACAATAAACATAATGCCAGGCAATACCCAGCGGCTCATTTTACTCAGTTCACTACTACGTTCTTTACAACCGACTAAGCCTAAGTTATCTAACAGCATGGTGAGAGCCCAGCCAAATGCAGGGTTAACGAGCGCTGAAGAGAACACAACAATCGCTGCCGACTGTGTGGTTTTTCCTTCACGCGTCATTTCCATTCCAGCTTCTAGCAATGGAACAAATACCCCAACAATCAGCGCCACACACAGTACAGGTTGCCAGATAGCTAAATCCATCGGGTAGCCCCAAACAGCAGCGATAATACAGAACAGAGCCGTGAGCAAAGCGCCGGCAGGAATAGGGCGTTTAGCAATCGCAGCCGGTACGATATAAGTCCCCCATGAAGACGTAAAGTTAGTACCGCCAAGCAGAGAACCGAACGTTTGACGAATTGATGCCGTGGTCATGGTGTCGTCGATGTTCATGTGTACTTTTTCGGTACGTTCTGGGTAGCTGATCTTTTGGAATACTTGATGCCCTAAGAAATCCGGTGACCACATCGCTACGGCTAGAATCGCAAACGGCAATACCACCATGAAGTGTTCAATCGTCGGTAGGCCTAGCATCCAACCTGTATTTTCTCCCCACCAATACATAGGGTTCATGTTGGGCAAGCCTGGCTCAGTGTGGAAAGCAAATGGGGCGCCCATGGCAAATGCAATCGTACCACCCAACAAGCAGCTAAGAGGTACTGCTAACCAACGTTTGCGTAAGTGTTCCAGTAGCGCGTACAAGATAATGGTGCAAAAGATCACCACAAACGCGATGTGGCTCATACCGATTCCTTCAGCCCAAGCGAAAAGCTTTTTCACTTGAGAGGCGGTTCCAACAAAGCCGAGGTAGAGCAATAAGCCGCCACACACGCCTTTACTGGTGAGGTTGGCCAACATGCTGCCACCTTTACTGATGGCTAAGATGAGGCCAAAAGCGCCAATCAACAGGCCAAACGCCATCGGGTGTCCACCTGCTGCAACCACAATCGGAATCAAAGGGATAAGTGGGCCGTGGGTCCCTGCGAGGTTTGCAGTCGGCAATAAAAAGCCAGAGAAAATAATAATGAAAACAGAGGCGATGAGCAGTTCATAACGAACGTTTTCTAGAATGAAGTCTTCATTTAATCCGAGAGCCCCAGCAAAGGTGGCTGCAATCGCGCCCACCATAACCACTTTACCAATGGTCGCCGCCATCGCTGGGATGGTGTCTTCTATCTCAAATCGATAATCTTTAAACGGCAAATTTGGACGCCAGCGCTTAGGCGACATGATTTGCAATTCGTGTTCTAGATACTGTTCTCGGGATTCAAACTCTGAGCTTGGTTTATGTTGTTGTTCATAGGTGAGTTCATCCTCATTGGCTTGAGGCTTCTCTGTTTGTATATGTGCGGACTCTAAAGTAGTGCTCATTTTGATTCCTTTCGTTCACACTCTTAGGTGTGTTATTCCAACAAACGTTGTTGACTCACGGCATGAAGTGTAAACAATGCGTCAACTTATAATTAAAAACCCATTAACATTTAGTTGTTAGTACCTTATACCAAACCAAAAAAAACAAATAGACTCAGTCGGTTAGACATTAGTCGTAGAGTCGGACGACTAGTATTAGACCCTGTAGATAGTATGTGTCTGGTTATTTGTAGTCCCTTAATTTCTCCCACGTTCTGCACTTGATAGTGATAGAATCTCCGCATTAGAGTTATCGAGAAACTAGGTATTTATAAACAATGTTTATCCATCACGTAAATGGCATCGACTGGCTGGTAATTACAGCCTTTGAAGAACTGAAAACTATGTTTATCGAAGATGCAGGCCCAATCCCAGCTTGCTTTTCTACCGCCAGCGAGTTGAGCCTGATTGATCAAGCCAAACGCAGTTATGGATTTTTGCCTAAACTCCGCGGTGTGATCACCGATACCGGCACTTTTCAAAGTAGAGATATTGAAGAAGATTTGAACCCACAGCTTGCGTGTATCGTTGAAGGGCGTGGTCGGGTTTTTATCTATCACGGCGACTACGTGGCTTTTGTCGATGACGAGCAAACCTTCATTACCCGTATGGACTGAGAGTGATTCAGTGAGTTGAGATCGGCGAATTGGTAAATCGGCGAGTTAGCCCACCTAGAATTTAAAACTAAAGGATTAATATGATGGCAAAAACGATCTCATTGGTACTTGGCAGTGGTGGCGCAAGAGGCTTGGTTCACGTTGGAGTCATCCGCTGGTTAATTGAGCATGGCTATCAGATAAAATCCATTTCTGGCTGTTCAATTGGCGCACTTATCGGTGGTGTCTACGCTGCGGGCAAGTTGGATGAATTTGAAGAGTGGGTCACCAGTATCGATCAAGGTGATATGGCGATGTTGTTGGACTTTTCATGGCAGTCGAGTGGTATGTTCAAAGGGGACAAGATCATCGACACACTGCGTGGGCTGATCGGCGAGATTTCAATTGAAGATCTGCCTATCCCTTATACCGCAGTTGCTGCCAACGTCGCCGAAGAAAAAGAGGTTTGGCTGCAATCCGGTTCTCTGTTTGATGCCATTCGCGCCTCCATCTCTTTGCCACTGTTCTTCACTCCACATGTCATTAATGGTGAAGTGCTGATTGATGGCGGAGTGCTCAATCCCGTACCGATTGCGCCTACCTTTAGTGATAAGACAGACTTTACTCTGGCTGTGAACTTAGGTGGTGAACCCGAAATGCTTCAACAGGAAGTGATACCGGTTTCCCTACCAACAAAAGAGAGTAACCTGCATGAGAAGGTTGTTCACTTTATCGATAATCTCGGTAACAGTGTAAAAAGTAAAATGAGCTTCAATTTTGCTTTTTACGATATTGCCAACCAAGCGTTTGATGCGATGCAATCGACCATTGCTCGCCAGAAGCTGGCCGCTTATCCCGCCGATATTACGCTTGAGATCCCACGTAATGCTTGTGGCACCTTAGAGTTCGATCGCTCACAAGAGATGATAGACAGAGGTTACCATTTGGCACAGGCTAAACTGGGCAACCGACTTTAATGTATTTTCAGCTGAATGAGGGTATTTATGGAAACTGAACTCAAACTATCTGAACTCAAAGAATTGGTCACAACAAAAGATGTCATCGTGCTCACCAGCATAGAAGAGCCTGCTGTATCTTGGTTGATAGATTGCTATCAAGAGAATGCTGATATCCAAATTATCGAGAACGCACACCAACTAGATACTGAAGCGATTTTGTCGCAATGCAGAAGCAGCCTTAACGAAAGTAAAAAGGTCATCCTTACAGCGCAGTTTCGTAGCCAACTGCCTATCATCAATATCGCTTCACTGTGTAATGAGCAGCGCAAGTCATTGATCAATATTGAGCTATTAGGCTGGGATGAAGACAAACGCGTTCCTCATTCTTACAGTAGTTTCTAGCTTATATTTGTTGCTAGCTTATATTTGTTGCTAGGTAACTGCAGTTTTTAGGTAACCGACAGCGTCTCTATAACCAGAGCAGTTCAACACAAGGTTGATCAAAGCGGTTAAGTCAGTGTCCGGAATTTGTTGACCACTACAGGGTGGTTGTATCGAATCAGGAGTAGAAAAGTCTCTTGAGATTTTACTTGTCTAAATTGTGCTTAATTATTTGTTCCACCACACCATTCATCGTCCTTGAGCTAATCTCCGGTTTCAAATACAAGGAATGATACTCAACTCCTGTTCGGTCTATATAGGCTGCTTGTAAGCCAGCGGATAGCGCACCATGAGTGTCCCAATCATGAGTAGCGACAAGACGAAGGTTTTCGACAGGCTCTTTTAAAGTTTCGGCTGCAAAGTTATACACATCTGAATTGGGTTTGAAACTGCCTGTTTCTTCAACGGAAATGACGGTGTCGAAATAATCTTCTAAGCCTGAGTTCTTGATTTGAGAAGTGATGAGATCGAGGGATGAGTTGGAAAAAGCGACGGTTTTAAACCCGTTCTCGCGCAATTTGAGCAAAGACGCTTTGATATCTGTGTGCGGTGGTAGATTGGCAAAAGAAGTTAACAAGGCACCTTTGCTTTCCGCCGTTAAATCACACTTGTACCGTTGTGCAATAGCGTTGAGCGCTGCATTCGCTAATTCAGAAAAAGTAGATTTTACGTTTGTTGCGATGCAAACCGTTGAAGAGTGTAAAAGCTTTGAAAACCAAAGTGATAATGCATCCTCCTTTCCAAACACCGCTTTAAATTTAGGCTGTAATGACTCCAAATTTAAAACCGTTTCGTTTATATCAAAAAGTATCACTTCTTTTTTCATGCAAAGCCCCCAGATTTAATTGAATTTTATGCTTACATAATCTGCTCTGACGATATGGTTTTCAACCTCCATTCAAGTAACTAAAGCTTTGCTCTCTAATTTGAAAAGAAGCTGGAATGCGTCAACGACAACCCGCCAACTCAAATCTGGCGTTGCTTTATGAGTATCATGCAACGCCAAATCTGAAACGATTTAGCTTAATTTGCGGCTTCGATGGTGCCTTTGAAAGTGCTGTCTAAAAAGTCATTGATCTCTTGTGAGTGGTAAATTGAGATAATCTTTTTATACGTTTCATTATTTTTGTCTTCTTCTCGAGCCGCAACAACCATCACTGCTAAAGGTGCGTCTTTTTTCTCTAAGTAAATGCCTTGTTTCTTAGGGTCGAGTCCAGCCGACATTACATAGTTCATGGTGATTGCAGCAGCATCTACATCGTCAAGAGAGCGGGGTAGCTGCGCGGCATCCACTTCAACAAATCGAATGTTCTTCGGGTTGCTAACAATATCGTTTAAAGACGCGTTGAAACCAGCGTTGTCTTTTAATGAGATCAGCCCTGCATCTTCAAGCAGTAATAGTCCACGCCCGCCATTCGTTGGATCGTTTGGAATCGCGATTCGAGCGTTTTCGGGAATAGAATCAAGCGAAGTGTACTTGTTCGAGTAAACGCCCATACGCATCAAAATTGAACGTCCGATAGAAACTAACTGGCTATCGTGATTGGCATTAAAGTTATCGAGGAATGGCTGATGCTGGTAACTGTTCAGTTGGATACTTCCATCATCTAATGCTGCGTTAGGGGTGATATAGTCTGAGAACTCGACGAGTTCAATGTTTATCCCTTGCTTTGCTGCTTCTTTGGCAACAGCTTGTACAACTTGTGCATGTGGGCCAACTGTCGCCCCAATCTTGATGACAGCCTCGTCTTTTTTTCCACATCCTGTTACACCGAATACGAAAGCTAATGCCAACAGGGATGCTGTGATTTTTTTGTAGCTGTTCATGATAACTCCATTTAATAAATAAAAGACATGTAGACGTCTAGCTATCTATATTATCTATTTGCGCGATCGGGTCAATAGGTTTGTTTGAAGCGAAGTTACATTGATGAGCGGTTAAGTCAGTGAATCAACGAGGCTTCTGTACGTGAGACTCGACCGACAATCCCCTTCTAACCCCCTTGGTTTACATCTCAAACCTATTGTTGGTAATGGGAAAAGGGAGGAACTGATTACCGACCAACAAAGGCCTCGCGAGTGCGAGGTCTTTTGGGTTTTGTAGGGAATAGGGCAGTCACTCGGAATCTAAAGAAAACGGGTTCAGTAAAGCTAACTATTAAGAAAGCTTTTGGTTAAAGAACTCAAGTGTACGTTTCCAAGCTAACTCTGCTTCTTCTTCAGCATAGCGGCCAGTTGAATCGTTATGGAAGCCATGGTTCACGCCGTCATAGATGTAAGCTGTGTAGTCTGCTTCGTTCTCTTTGAGTTCGGCTTCATAATCTGGCCAAGTCGCATTCACGCGTTTATCGATTCCCGCAAATTGGATGAGCAAGGGGCCTTTTACATTTTTTCTTAAATCTGGTGCGGCAGGAGTACCATAAAATGGAACGCCTGCATCGAGTTGCTCTGGCATGACAGCGGCCAACATATTCACGATATAGCCACCGAAGCAGAAACCGACTGCGCCTAGCTTACCGTTACTTTTTTCATGGGACTTCAAGAAGTTTGCCGCTGCGATAAAGTCTTCTTCGATTTTCTCTTTTGATAGCGACTTCTGCATCGTTCGACCTTCATCATCATTACCTGGATACCCGCCAAGCGAATAGAGTGCATCAGGTGCAAACGCAATAAACCCCGCCGCTGCGAGTCGTCTTGCCACATCCTTTATGTATGGATTGAGGCCTCTATTTTCATGAATGACCAATACAACAGGCGCATTGCCCTCTAACTCTTTGGGTACAACCAAGTAACCATAGCCTTCGCCGTGTCCTTTAGGTGAAGGAAACTTCTCGTAGGTTGCTTTGATGGAAGGGTCATTGAAAGAGACTTGCTCTGCCTGCGCATAATTAGGAATCAGTGCAGAAGTTAGCGTCGTCATGGTTAAGCCAAGTACAGCTAGCCAAGATAGACGAGCCATAAACTCTCTGCGATCAATCAGGCCGTGTGCATATTCGTCGTACCAATCAAATGCTTCTTGAGGGATAGATCGAGTCGGCGTTGATTGAGATTCGGTATTTTGATTCATAACTTTTCCTTGTTGTGAGTTGTTTGACCAATCAACTATAGTGGAAATTTCAATATAGTTGAACGATCGCTCAATAACTTTTGAGCTATTTATTATATCAAAGTACAAAAATTAGATGACAGTCAGATAAACGATCACTTCGAATCGATTCCCATCTCTTTGGTTTGTTTTACGAAGCGATTCAACACAACGTTGATGTAAGTGGTTATGTCCGCGAAGTAGCGGGGGGATGAATATTGGGGTTTGGGGGACGCACTTGTATGTATGATTAGAGATGATTATCCAATGCCTTTTGCTACGCCTAACTAAGTCTTACTAATTATCTCACTGGCAATTTAGTTTTTGTTTTTACCTGACCGAAGGCGAAGCTGGATTCAATAGAAGCTATATTGGGTAGGCGGGTTAGTTGTTTACGGATGAACTGCTCGTAGCTTTTGAGTGATTCACTGACTACATGCAATAGGTAGTCGTGATTGCCCGTCATTAGAAAGCACTCTAACACCTCGTCAATCACTTCGATGTGCTGTTCAAAGTCTCTCATGTTCTCTTCTGTCGGCTTTTCAAGTTTCACCAACACAAACACATTCACAGGTAAGCCACATGCTTCTTGGTCGACACTGGCGTGATAGCCGCGAATAATCCCCTGTTTCTCTAATGCTCGAACTCGACGTAAGCAAGGAGAGGGCGACAGCGCCACTCGATCGGCCAACTCTTGATTGGTGAGCCGAGCGTTGCTCTGCAGTTCAGCCAGTATTTTCTTGTCGATCTCGTCCATTGGCATAATCCATCAATATTGAATTTAGTTTGGCAATATTATTGCTCAAAGTGTATGTCTTACTTCGCAAATAGCAATTTTTAACATCTGCCCAAAACTAAAATTAAAGAAGGAACAACAAGCATGGAATGACTTAGGAATTATGAATACTTCAACTCAACTTAGCCCGCTGCGTAAAACCACCAAACACGAACAAGCAGAAGCTCTTGCCGTTGAGCAAGCAAAGCATTTTGGTATCGACCCAAATAGCGATTACGGCATCACGCTGATTGAACTGGCGACGACACTGTACCAAGCCAATACCAAGACACACGATCTTTGGGCATTGACGGTTGATGGACTTTCAGAGCTCGATAAAAGTGACCGAATCGCTTGGTTTAACGCCAAACGTTTTTTGTCATTCCAGATCGCTAAGATCCTCGATAATCTGCAAAACCCAATGCGCGCCACTTACCAGTCTATTGCCACCAATAATGGTAATTTTGCGTCTAAAGGTGCGTATCCAATTTTCGATAATGTCGCTGCTATATTTTCTGCAAGCCCTGTGATTACACGTACCGCGACCTATTTGTTTGCGTGTACAGAATGGATTGAAGATGCGTTTAACGGTAAAGAGCCGTTGCACGATATATATTCTCGACTGCTTAACCCTACATCGATTTCACTGGCTAACCATATGGTTGATATCGAGGCAGGCTCTAGAGCCAACGAATACCTCGCATGGAACTTTAACTCGGGTATGGCGGCTATTGATGGGTTGTTGAGCCACTTGCTCGGGCATGAAGACATTGTTTTGGCTTCACGCAATATCTACGGTGGTTCTTACCAGCTGTTGGAAGATTGGTTTGGAAAACCTTCTAATCTGAATGTCGCGGTAGAGTGGGTGGATGGTTACTCCGGTGATGAGTTTGCGACGCGCCTTGATGAGGTTGCTGATAAATACGCAGATCGCATCGCTGCAGGTAAGAAAATCTACGTTTACCTAGAGTCACCGTGTAACCCGCATGGATACGTGTTGGATGTTGCTAGCATCAGTAAAGCTGGTCACTCTCGTGGTTGGGATGTGATTGTTGACTCAACAGTGGGTACACCATTGTTGCACCCAGTACTAAAACGTGACGATGTGATGGAAAGACCAGATTATGTGATTCACTCCTACACCAAAGAACTGGCGGGTTCTGGCACCACAACTGCTGGGGTTGTGATTGGTCACAATGAGACTATGTTTGTGCCAAAAGGAGAGGAGGTCACTTTCACCAAGCCCAACGGTGATGAGGCCAAAATCCTATGGAACGAAACGCTGTTTTGGAATGTGTACTACATTAAGGGTGCATTCCTAGATGCAGATAAAGCGTTTGAAGTGCTCAATGGTATGAAAACGTATGAGATGCGAGTGGTGCAAAAAACGATTAATACACTGACTCTCGCGAAGATCTTTGATGCTCACCCAGACATCAATGTGTCGTGTCCTGCTTTGCCAGATAGTGATAACTATGAACACTGCCAGAACAACATGTACTTGGGGCTACCAGCGGCGCTTTTCACTATCGATATGGAAGGCAATGGCGACCGTGCGCCAATCAATCGAGATGGCTTCAAACAGTTCTTCGACATGCTTGAGCCCGCTATCGGCATGCAAGTAAGTTTAGGGCAAACCAATACAGTGGCGCTGTGTCCAGCACTGACTACGCACTCAGAACTCAGTGATGAAGCGCTCAATGAAGCCGGTATCAAACCGACCACAATGCGTATCTCTATCGGCTTGGAAGATCCTCGAATGTTCATTGCTCATATTGTCGAGGCGGCTAAATTGTCGATTGACCGCAACCACGTAGATTTCTCATCCAGCTTCCCGAGTGGTGACAATATCGATGAAATCTATATGCAAACTTATATGGATGTACACCAGAAGTTTGTGAAAAGCTTGCCGAAGTTCAGTCAGCTGAGTCAGTAACTTAGGTCAGTTAACAAGATTAGTCAGTTAAAGGCCGTCAATAAAAAAGCACCCAGCTGACTCAATAGTCGGTAGGGTGCTTTCTCGATGATCATATTGGTTTACCAAGTCACTTACTATTTTGGCTGGTGGCCTGTCTTTTTCGCAAGCTCTTGCATAGCTTCGGCAAACGTAGTTGTTCCGCCTTTCGCTTTAACCTGAACCACCTTATATCCTCGGCTTTCTAGCGCTTGACGCTCTTCTAAAACGGCTTTGTCATCTGGTTGACTGCCTTGCACAGGCTGATGAATGTAACACCCTTCTAATTGACCATCTTCGACCAGTTGGTGGTGTTTCAGTGCATTGATATCAAAATTCATAGTAAGTCTTTTCGCTTTAAATGGAGAGTCTCTGTGGCAAAGGCCGCGAGTCTTTATAATTTTATGGTTTGTACAATAGGCATTTTAACCATAAGAAGCTAGCGAAAATTAAGCAATCCAATGGAATGAAGTCGGGTGGTCTTACTTCTTCAATCTCTTATTGAACGCTGGGAAGGAAAGGGGAGGAACTGAATACGAACGTTTCAATACACCCTTATCTGACCTTTTCGTTCAACCATTGAGCGAAATCGGTACAAATCATCAACCTTTCCAAATGTGGAATCCTCACTTATTTTATTGGCTCTGTTTTCCATTTGTGAATGGTTATAACCTAGTTTTCGTAGAAAAGAGAATCGAATAAGCCGTGAGCGCGGCGCTTTATAACGAATGAAAACTAGGTACAAGCATGAACGAAAACTTTTATAGATACGCGATTTACACTGTTTTTTCAGCGGCAGCATTGTTCTCCGCTTTTTTAGTCACCTCAGATAATGTTTCCCCCTTCACCACTCAAGCGACTTTGTATCGTAACGTAGCGACCATTGCGCCAGAAGTGTCCCGCGTAATTACCGACGTCATGGTTAGTAATGGCGAGTTGGTTGAAAAAGGTCAGCCATTATTTGCTATCGATGCCAGTAGCTACCAATTGAAAGTGGCACAAGCGAAAGCCGAACTGCATCAAGCGCGTGACTCTGACTCGGCGAAATGGCAGCAATTAGCAGCAGCGAAACAAACACAAAGCCAACGAGAGTTTGAATATCAAAACGCGAAACAGAAACTAGCACGTAACCAAAAACTGCGTAACAAAGGGCTCGCGACGGAACAAGACCTTGATGACGCAATCACCAATACACAAGTTGCGAGTAGTGCGGTTGAAGCTGCGAACGCGGAAGTGAAACGTATTGAAGTAGAGCTATCTACCCAAGACCGCACAGCGGCCATTGAATTAGCAGAAGCAAAACTTGCCAGTGCGGAACTGGATTTAGGCCACACTCAAGTCGTCGCGCAAACGGAAGGTGTCGTGACCAACTTACAATTGCAATCGGGCAGCTATATCACTCAAGGTACTTCATAATTGCTGCTGGTGGACGAAGCTCATGCGTGGATCAGTGCGGACTTCAATGAGAAAGGCATTGATAAGCTAACTAATGGCCGCGAAGTTTTGGTCTCTTTTGATGCGCTACCGGGCAAAGTCTTTACGGGTGAAGTGAGTAGTCAAGAGCGTGCGATTTACGACACCAATAATGCCAATGGCAAGCTGTCTAGCGTGACTAATGATACGCGTTGGATCCGTGAGCAACAGAAAGTACGTACCCGCATTACAGTTAACGAACTGGATCCTTCGATGATCTCAGGTTCACGAGCGAGTGTGATTGTTGAAAGCGGTAACCCAATAATGCACGTTATTGGCTCTGCTTGGATTCACTTGGTTTCAACATTTCGCTACATCTACTAGTAGGAGATGACGATGTGGACATTTGAAAACACCGCACAGGGTCATTCTCAACGTAATGAAGCGCTGCGTGTCGCACTTACTGTGACGATTTGTATGGTGTTGGGAAAGCTACTAAACCTAGACTCTCCCGTTTATCTGGCGTTGTATCCAACCATCATCATGACCAAGAATAAAGATTACTCTTGGCTTGGTCTGATCCGTACCTTGGCACCCACTTTATTGGCAGCAAGTACAGCGTTGGTGGTGACTGAGGTATTTTCACAGCATCCGTTTGTGGTGTGGACCATCAGCCTGTTCTTCTTCGACTTTATGCGTCGTCGAGCCACTACGCCAGCGAAGAAAGGTAAAATGTTGATGCCAACCTTCAACTGGATTTTGATTGTGGTGTTTGCTCAGCATACCACCATGGATATGCCGATGCGTATTCATGAAATTTTGGTATCCATGTTGATTACCATGGTAGTAGCAAAAACCATGGTGGTTCTGTTCCCTGTTGAGCAAGGAAACAAGCCTCCTGTATTTAAAGAACAGCCTGTCACATTTGAGAGCAGAGCAATTTCACTCGCGTTGATTGGTCTTGGTTTGGCATTCTTGATGATTGTCGACATTATCTCTGCAACGTTCTGCATGGTGCCAGTGATTGCTGCTGCAACCCAAACCACACACAAAAGCTTTATCGACGTGGTTGACCGCCGTTTTCAAACTCAAGTGGGCGGCTGTGCATTCGCCGTGGTGTTCACCTTGTTGATGGCAGGGCATCAATCTACATTCGGTTACTACACCATAGTGTTGGGTTTATTTGCCTTTATGATCACCGCATCAATGGCCAAAGCGAAAGGTTCAGCCAGAGACATTCATGCCGATGCGTTATTGGCGACTATGCTGCCGATTCAGTTGTACATGACCAGTAGCAATTTAGGGTTGGAAAGTACCTTCCTACGCGCTTGGGAGCTGACTGTGACTTTGTTTGTGCTGTGGGCTTTGTGTCATTTTGTTCGTAAGCCTAATGGTGAAGAGCCGGCACTCGTTCGCTAATAATCAAATCCGGCCAACCGATTATGGTCTGATTTGATTGCGCCTTTCATAAAATTAAAAAATGCTTTTACTTTGGCTGAATCTTCTAAATCTTTATGAGTCATCATCCATAGGTCTGTATTTTGGTGCATCACTTCCATATCTACTCTTTGCAGAGTTCCCTTACTGTTACCTAAAAAGCAGGGTAAGTAGGCTAACCCCATCTGATTTTCAGCCGCGATGATCAGGGGCTCAAAAGAGTCGGCTTTCATGACAATTTTGTCTTCCGAAATCAGTTCAGAAACCTGTAGCGAAGCACTGCCTCTATGCATCATTAACCAAGATGCAGACTTTAAGGGGTGCTTACTCTTGAGGCCATTTATATATTCTGGCGATCCGTAAACACCAAAGGCAATTTTACTTAACTTGGTCCCAACTAAATGGGCTGGCAACTCATTTGCCGGGCGAATCGCGATATCTGCATCTAGGTGTGAAATATCCAATTGACGAGATGTGAGGCTGAGTTCTAACTGAATTTTTGGATAAAGCCGATGAAAAGCAGCCAAATGAGTACCCAGAATGAGGCGAGATAACGCATCGGTCGTCGTTATTCTTAGCGTACCTTCTAGCTTCAATTCCTGTCCAAAAACCTTGTGCTCCAATTCTCTTACTGTGGATTCGATAGCGAGAGCTGACTCCAGAAGCTTTTGCCCTTCAACCGTTAGTTTGTATCCGGTAGGAAGTTTATGGAAAATTCGTAATTTGTGACGATACTCAAAGGTGTCAATACGACGTAAAACGGTGCTGTGGTTTACACCAAGTGCTCTTGCCGCGGCCGACAGGGATCCTTCATTCGCCACTGTTAGAACATATTGCAGGTCATCCCATCTTATGTTGTGCATTTGCGCATATCCAACGTGTTCAATTAGTGAGTTTACCAAAAATTTAGCACAGCTATAGTTATCTCAACAAGGCAACAAACAGAACTGAAGTTCAAAGCATGCACTGATGGCACTTTTAATCTCCCACGCATTGAGCTTCAAAATTGACAATCAGGAGAAAGAAAATGTTAAAGAAAAATCTACTTATCGGTCTAGCGAGTCTTCTGGCTTTCTTTCAATTCACTCCAGCCCTTGCAGATGAAACAAAAGCAGTCGATTCAGCAAAGACACTAGAAACGGCTCAAGCATTCTTATGGGCGGCAGGCTCAGGTGATATGGCAAAACTCGAGTCATTAATGGCCGATGATTTTGTCTGGCACAACGAAGGTGACGCCGACATCCCTTGGATCGGTAACTGGGAGTCAAAAGAAAAAGTGCTCAACACTTTCTTTCCTCTATTTGGCGCAGGTTTGAAAGTCACAAGCTGGTCAACAGACTATAGTTTTGTAAACGGCGACCAAGCAGTATTCATGGGCAGCATGAGTGCCATTGCGAATGAATCTGGTGTAGACACGGGTAAATTCAGCTGGGCGGTTCGAGTTCAGGTTGAAGATGGCAAAGTGAAGAGTTGGAACTGGTTTGAGGATAGCTACGCAGTATCTAAAGCTTATCACGCCAAACAGTAACCACAGTGACCAATTAGGTTGTAAAGGCTCGATATGCTGTAGACGTATATCGAGCTTAACTTGGTTTTGAATAGCGACGCGAAGAGCCTATTCAACAATCCGACAGTTAAAAGGACACCTGAGACAATCTAGTTCTGAGTTTCAGTGTACGAGCCAAATAACGTACTTTGGCACTATTAAGTTTGGAGAAACTATCTATGAGCAATAAGCTAGCGAATGCGACTAATCTGTATATGGAAGGTATCCGAGATGGTCATGCATTAGAGGCGGTAACGAAGTACACCGGTCAACGTTATACTCAACATAGCACTGGGGTTCGCAACGGTATTGATGGTTTTGTTGAGTTCTTCGAACCGTTCTTAAAACGCTGCCCTGTTAGAGACATAAAGATCATACGCTCAATCGTAGATGGCCAATTCGTGTTTGTTCAAGCATTCCAAGATATTAATAATGGCGAATATAAGTGGGTGACTACGGATCTATTCGATACCGATAATGACGATAAAATTATTGAACATTGGGATGTGATTTCTGCCTTCGAAGCTCAACCGACGGAAGGGGAAGGTCGACTGCAAGGGCCAATCAATCATACTGACTTAGATAAAACAGAGGAGAATAAGAACCTTATCCGTGATTTTTTATGTGATGTCATGGTACTAGGGCAGAAAGACAAGCTATCAAAGTATCTCCAGCACGAAGAGCTAGCCGTTTATCAAGCCTCAGATGTGAGCCCTTTAGATAGCTATATTGGTGGCTATGACCAAGTGTTCAAGATTGTCGGTCAAGGTAACTTCGTAGCAGCTTACAGCCGAGTTATTGATAATGGTCTCGAGGTTGCGCGTTTTGATCTATTCCGAGTTGAGGGAGGTCAAATTAAAGAGATATGGGTAAACCAAGAGCCCGTGCCACCAAAAGCAGAATGGGTAAATGGCGGGAAGTTCTAGAGTCGCTTTAAGGGAGTTACGCCAATAATGCTATCGCTAAAACAAACCGAAAAAGCGCATCCTTGCTAACCTTACTGGTTGTGTGTGTTTAACCTCTTGAATCTTAGCCAACATGTTTTGTGATGGAAGAGTATTTACACTGTTTTACAACTCGCCTTAACGCTCAACAATGCAATCGCGCCCTTGAGATTTTGCGTCGTAGAGGGCGTTATCCGCTCTTTTAATTAATGAATTCCAGTCATCGTTTATGAGGGCTTGAGTCACTCCAATGCTGACAGTATACGTGCCAGAAGAGAGCTCTTGATTGGAGTTGTGTTTTGCGTGGTTTCTTATTCTTTCAGCTATCTGCATTGCTTGAACTTTATTCGCTCTAGGTAGCATGACAACAAACTCTTCTCCACCATAGCGAAAACAGAAATCGCTTGTGCGGCATGTATCTTCAAGAATTTGACCAAAGTACTTAATCACATCATCTCCCTTGTCATGACCATAGGTATCATTAATTTTTTTGAAGTGATCTAGGTCGGCAATCAGTACAGAAATGTCACTCTCTCGGCCTGGTTGAACAAGCTTGGGTATCAGTTCTGCTAGGCCTCTACGGTTATAAAGGCCGGTTTGTTCATCAGTGATCGATGAACGATAGGTCTGCTTAAACAAACGATCAGTTAAGATCCAAAACACTGAAAATGCGAGGCTAACAATTGTGATTGTCATGATAACGAAAGACAATTTATGAATATCTGATATCAGGTAATAGTTCGAATTCGTTCCTTTGGTATGAGCAAGTACGCCCCTAATTGCCATATAGAGAATGTTGATAAACAGGGTCAGATTCAACAGACACTTTGCTTCTCTGTTATCGTGCTTTTCCCCTGAATAGTTTGCACAGAGGGCTAAGATACATATCGTCACAACGAGAATACTTCGAGCCTCGATCCTAGAAGTTACAGAAGGCGCAATTAGGGCGCTATAAAGGAAGAAGCTAATGCCAAGGGAGCTAATGATGATTGATATTACGAGAAAAGATCGACTTGCTCCGCGTAACACGGTTATACCGACGAGTAACAAACCAAAAGCCGTTGCGTATGCACCATTGGAAAGAAAAACAGTGGATTCTGAAGATTGAGTAACGCCGAACGAAAGCGGGGGTAACACTGGCTCCTAACAGCCAAGCAGCATAAGCAATATAATTTACCCCTAACGTGGTGCCTGCGAGTATATATTTATGCGTTAACAACATAGCACTCGCAACCGTAGCTGCTAACAAAGAGGTATATATAGCTAAGGTGTGTACATCCATGAAATCACCAACAACGTAAAAATGAACTCTCTCAATTCAGTATTGCGCAATTTGTATTATGAATGTTTAGTAGTTAATCATTATTAAACTACATACTGATGCAGATCAATTTTTGCTCAGGTGCATTTGTAAGCGTAGGGCAAGGTGCGAGTTATTCAGGAGCCTAACCTTAGCTTTGTTATACCTTTATTTTAAATTCTCTAAGCCCGATGTATCGACGCCTTTTAAGGTGTCTTTTGCTACTTCATCTAAATCCGTCGTTGTCGATTTTTGAGGATAACTAGCAGCGGCACCTTTACCGATCGCTGTTGCTTCTGCTTGTAGCTTTTTCCCCTCAGACTCACCCGCGATTCAGCCTTGCTTGTAGTCACTGTCTGATTCAAAACGCTTTCCATCTTTTATGTAGTTTTCGAAGCTATTGCCGCTTTCTTGCATGCCGCTATGCCTACCGTCATGAAAACCTTGTATCTAAGAGGTGTTGTGACCACTCTCAATCAAAGCACTATCACTTGTTCCGCATCCGGACAAAAGAAAAACCAATAAGATTAAAAACAGTTTATTCATACTCAAAGCCTCGGAACTCAGTCGTCTAAATGATAAGAATAGACCAAGATCATCTCGCAAAGGCATAACAGCGCTCTAGGCGGGAAAGCTTGTTTGAGAATCATGATATTCAAAACTTGAGAGAGTAGAGTTACTACTGCCTTATTAGATCTAGAACGATAGCAAATCACTGGGTGGTAATTTGCTATCAATTACAGAGTGAATATCCGTTGTGCATATTGGTAAGTTCAAGAATTAAGACGAGGTGACTTATTGCTTATTTGAACGGTTAACGATAAAACTCAATATCACGACTGCAATACTAAAGCCCACAACACCAATCCAACCCGCACGTTCAAATACCTGAATTCCCACAAATGAACCAAACGCACCACCGAGATAGTAGCCAAGCATATAGATTCCGTTGATACGACTTTGAGCTTGTGGGTCAATTGAGAATACGCGTACTTGGTTCGATACTTGAGCGCTAAATACCCCAAGGTCGATGAGAATGATACCGACGATCAATCCAGCCAATGTGTCAGCGAAAAGCCCCGATATAATAAAACCAGCAGTAATAATAACTAACGCCATACTGATCATGTTTCGAGAGCCAAACTTGCTCACCAGTGACCCTGAAACTTTTGCTCCAATGACTCCAGCAAGAGCAATAACACCAAACATTCCTGCCTGTTGTGCATTGTAGTTAAACGGAGATTCACTGACATGCAGAGCTAACGTCGCCCACAGCGCATTGAACGAAGCAAACCAAAGCGCGCCAGTTAAAGCGGAAGTACGCAGTGTCGCATGCTGCTTGATTAACGTGGCCATGCTCGCAACCAGTTTAAGGTAAGGTATTTTCGTTGTCGGCGTGTTCGTCGGTAAAAAGGCATACAGCAACACACCAAAGACCATCGCAATAATTGCTGACATCATAAATACCGCGCGCCACCCAAACTGCTCACCGATGAACCCACTGAGTGTACGCGAAAGCAAGATGCCCACAGTTAGGCCTGTCATTAATGTGCCAATGACTTTTCCTTTCGTTTCTGGAGTACTTAGTGACGCTGCAAATGGAATCAGCTGCTGAGTGATGTTGGCACTCAAACCAATCGCAAAACACGAAACAACCAGAGCCACTAAGCTAGATGCAGTAAACGCGACAAAAGATGACAACACCAACATGACAGACAAGATCGCTATTAGGCGTCTGCGGGGTAACGTGTCTCCTAAGGGCGATAAGAATAGCAATGCCACGGCATAACCAATCTGACCGGCAGCTGGCACTGCGCCTAGCTGTTCGCTTGTTAACCCTAGCTCTGCGCCGATCTTAGGTAAGATGGGTTGGTTATAATAAAGGTTTGCAGCAGTTGCCGAGACTGCGCTCGACATCAGTAATAAACGTCCTGTGCTCAACACTTCTGTAGTCAATTTTGACATGGTGACACCTTAACTTTGGTTCATCGTTTTAATGAATGATTTCGATGAGCTAAGTCTAAGGTTAGCGATTGAATAACAAAAATAACCATTTGATTTAAATTCTATACGAATATGGTATAGATAACTTTCTAAGCCATGTTTTGTTGAATCGCCTCAATTTCACTCTGTACGACAGCAACAAAGACACTGGCTGTAGGGGATAGAGTATGCGAATGGTGTGTCATCACTAATGGCATTTGTACGTCCACAGATTCAAGATTAACAAATACACATCCCTCACTGCGTAAATCACGAATTGCATGCGGTGCGATAGATACACCTAAGCCAGAAGAGACTTGGGTTAACACGGTTTGCATGTTGTTGGGTTGTTTTTTTATATTTGGAGAGAATCCAGATAGGTCACATTGAGTAATGATGGAGTCAAATAATCCTACCGCTTGTTCACGTTCAAATAAGATAAATTGAATCGCCGCAAGCCTCTTCTATTGGCATAGCTCTATATAGTTTGGTTTATTTGAAAGCTAATCTATGAGGTTTAAGACAGTAAGATAGGGTTCAAAAATAGACAGCTTGGTAGTTGATGGAATCAGTACAGAACGAGATTCGACTTAATCCTATCTTCTCGCTGCGATTGTATTCATTGATCGAGTGGTCAAAGCCATAGGCTGTCGACGGGGCCATATATTGAGTTATGCCTTGCTGTGTCGCTGTTATTTCATCATGGCCATGACCGCAGAACACGTCACGAACGCGATATTTTCGAAGCACTTTCATCACATCAGTATCGTTCTCTAGGCGGATCGCTTTCATCCAATCTGCACCGACTGGAATGACAGGGTGGTGAACAACCACGATAGGATCATTGGCCTTTCTCAATTGTTGTTTTAGCTGAGCCATGCCGCGGTTATCAATACGCCCTGAACCAAGTGGGTGGCGGCTGTCTAGCGGCTTGAAGCTTGAGTCTAGGAACACAAACTCTCGTTCACCGATGGTGGCTTTGTCGGTGACATAAATCGTCGAGCCTTTTAGCTCTGTGCGCATTAAGCGAGAGTCATCATGATTACCCGCAATCACGTAAATGGATTGGTCGCTAATGTGTTGCCTAATGAATGCCTCTAATCGAACGTAGTCGCCAGACTTTGGGTTACAACAAATATCACCAGTCAGAAAGATGGTCTTGCATGCCGTGTCTTTGTTGACGTATTCCAGTGCTCTGCGCAGGTTCTCATAGCTGGATTCATCGGAAAGGTGGCAATCACTGATTTGGTACACGGTATTCATTGTTATTGTCCGGTAATTCGATACGTAGAATTAAAAGTGATAGAAAAATGCCTGCTAAATCAGCAGGCATTTATTGGTGTTATTTCGCTTTTGATGCGGCGTGGTGTTCAATCATGAAGGCAATAGCTTCATCGTTTAAACAAGATTTACTCACATATTGGCGCTGTTTACCGATATGCAGGATAAAACCAAGATCGGTCTGCTCAAGTTGGTCGATGTCACTCCACGCGATGGTGTTGGTCGCTTTGTGGTTTTTGTAACTTACTCCGTTAGCGTCACCTTGAAAGACAATTTTGCTGCCTGCGCCTGAGCTGATTTTTTGTCGCCATAACCACCAGGTTCTTTTGCAGTACACACTGAATGCTTCAATCACACTCAAAACAATAAAGAACCAGCCAACATAGCCGTTAGGTAATAGTTCAAACTCCAGCAGAACCACACCAAAAATAAGAAACAGTATTCCTTTTAAGTAGGCTTTTGGAAATTGAGTCGGAAGGCTAGTTTGATCATAACACTCCGCGAAAAACGTCTGGTCGAGTTTGTATTCTGTAGTGAAACCGGGTTCTTTAGACATGTGAGGCTACTTTATGGTTCTCTGTGAATGGGCTGTCAGTGGGCAGGTGTCCCACGCTGCAATTTTGCAACTTGATTATTGTATCGCTTCTCACTGTTTTTATTTAGATATTTTGGCTCTGTTTTGTAAATCGATGATACTTAACGGGTCTATTCTAACTTTAGCTATCAGACTAGTGTAGGGGCATCTTTAAAGTCACCTAAAAAATTGGTGATGGGATGGATAGACCTGTGGAGTCACCCGGTTGTTGGGACTACTGGCATTTTTGGATAAAACTTCGATCTCATTTTGTTGGTTGATGGAGTCTATAGTGATTAGTGTGCTTTATCACTGCTGTTGAGGGTGCTCTAACAGAATAAATATATGAAGCTTGCAAAGTTCATCACCGTTCACTCTGAGAGGCCATACCCAAAGCGATACCTTGGGCATGGCCTTATTCTATTTCAGTTTTAGGATCAGTACTCGATGAATAATGACACCTGCTTAACGTTAATGAAGAAACTTCTTTCATAGGGAGAAGAGGTAAGAGCAATATCTAGTTTGTTCAACCCAGACACTCTCTTCTCATTTAATGCTTCTAATAGTTTAGAGTTGGTAAACCTAAGCGTTTGACCTGCTTCTACGTTGTTGAATGTAGTGAGTGGATTACTCCATGCTGTACATATTGTAAAAGACTCACAGAACGTGTCGTAATCCAGTGTGTTTGGAGACCAAGTTTGATTAACGATATGCGCAGTCACATTGTTGAATGGAAATTGAAGGGTTGAATCTCCGAAGTCAACAATAAGCGTAGCCTGTTTGATTTTCCCTCGAACCTCACTTAAGTCAAAACTCGCTAGTGTTTCGTAGTCGTATGGGATTGAAGCCCCCGCTCTCAAGTAACCACCGACACGATGTTGCGTGACTTGTGTTGCCGGGGTTGCTTGCCAGTTTTCTCTTTCCAAACCGAATAGGTTAGAGGGGAGGGTCACATTCACTGGCGGACTGAAATCAGAGGCTTGGTATGGTGGAGTTTGACCGAGAACTCCTTGTCGATAGGAGTCAACGCCACTGTAGATTAGCAGTGCGTTCAGTTCATAAGGACCATCGGCTTGCTTAAACGTGTCACCAGGAACGGTAAACTTGATGGTGTTTTCGCCAGCCTCAAGCGGTTCTTGGAAACTCACTAGCTCTAAATACTCTCCGGCTGCACCAACGATATTTACCGAACCTGTGTAAGTTCCACTGCGCGTAACATGGATAGGAAACTCAAAACTCAGCGAATCAATGTAGGTTCCATCTTGCGACATAGTCGGTGTGGTGACTAAACTCCCCGTGACTTCAATCGGTTCGCGGCAACGCTCAAAAGATGCTAAATCAATAAATTCTTCAAACTGAATTCGAGGGGCTGAAATTCGTATGTCATCTTGAGTGATTGCGTAGATGATCGTCGGGTTGGAGGTCAAAGTAGACGCTGAATCAAACGCGCCAAAAATATCTTCAGTTGAGTACTGTAGAGTGACGATTTGCTTCGCAGGTTTGAGTTGCAGACGTTTGCTTGTGTTCAGCTCGTCAATTCCATCGGTGAGGTAACCATGAATGGCAAAATCCCCCGCGGATTTAACATCAAGTTCCAAGCGCTGCTCTAAGGCAATAACACAGCCTTCAGAGGAAAACAGTGGAGCGAGTGAGAGGCTGACAAATTCAATGTCAGAGGGTAGTACGTGGATTTTTTTACTTGTCTGGCGAGTGATAGTTGTTCCATATTCTTCAAAAGACGTTATGCCTTCAATTAGATAATCCCCTTCAGCGGGTGGAACGAAAATATTGCTGTAGACACCATCTTTAGCAATAGCATCGAAATTGACACCCTCATCTTTAAGCGTCAGGCGTGTTTTTATTCCAGCTTCATCAATGATCACTGCGCTGGTTTGGGCACCTGTGATTGGATTCCCTTTGTTTGTCAGTAATGCAGAAACGGGAACTGGTTCACCGACCACAAATTGGTTTGCAGCTATCGCCATGCCAAACGCAATAGGGGATTGGATCGCAACCTGAGCAATAATTACTGTGTTGTAACTTGGGTTTGGAAAATCAACGACAATCTTCCATTCGCCAGGTTCAGGGTTAGTTACTTCAGGCAAAAATAAATAGCTGCCCGGTAGCGGCGGACTTTGTGTGTCACCTGAAAGTATGTTCGCTTGCACATCATTGGATGATGTTGCGACTTGCCCGTTAGGCTTGACTAAATATACGGTTGCATCATCCAACGGCACGATGATTTCTGCTTTTAGGGCTTCCGCTTTGTCGATGGTAAATAGCATTGTGACTTCGTTATCGTTACTAGTCACTGGTTGAGATAGTGTCGTGCTTGTACTCATCCCAACGGGTATTGCATTACTGGCGATAGCCGGTGTGATGAAGGTACAGAAAAGACTGAACACCATCACTAATTGCTTGATGAATTTCATTGTGGCCACTCCTTAGCGCATTGAAATAATTTGTTGTAGAAAACGTTCAACGTTTTGTCCCGTTTTCATTGTTGAGTGGTTAGCCAATACGTTACCCAATGCATTGGTATAACTTGGGTTAGCGCTTGCCAAGGTCACAACAACATCATTTTCTTGCGGTACTGTTTGAATGGCTTGGTAACTGACTATGGTGATTGGATGAGCTTGTGGTCCATGCACACTTGGCATTGTGACCGGTTGAGTTTGAGTATCGAGGTAGGCCGCAGAACTAAAGCTTCTTAGCGCCTGCCAAGCGGTAACGCCTGCCCAACGCGATCCCCATGGGAATAGGCCAACGATATCAGGATCTTTCTCAATAACACCGTCTTGGTTGAGATCGGCATTTGCCCCAATAGAAAATGTATTTGCAATATTGCCGCGAGTACGCATTTGGATCGCGTTTGATGCTGTATCCGTTGTTAGATCACGGATACCAGGCATTTTAGGACCCGCAAACGGAATATTTGGGAGTTGCATGTACTTGCCAGCGTAATTATTTGGATCGGTACTGACGTTACTGTAGATATCGGCGTAGTGGTCCATTTTTATCACCGACAAATCTGCTGCGACGCTACCAAGGTGAGGTGTGGAGAAAGTAGAAAGGGAGGTTATCTCAAAGGAAGGGCTAAGTGCTTTGAGGTTTTGGGTATCTAGCCCGCCTTTACTGTGTGCAATGACGTGAACTTTGTCGGATTTCAACTCATCGAGAAAACCCTGAATTTTGTTGTTCAAGATATTAGCGTTAGTCGCTGTGGTTCCATTTTTGTCAGCAGAGAAACGAGTATAACGAATGCCATAGTCATCAAGTGTAGAAAGCACGCCTGGAGCCGTATCATCATCCCAAGTGTCTGATTGTGCAGCAATGCCATGAGCAAGAATCACAGGAATGGCAACATCAAACTCGATTGAGACCCAATCGACAGACATACACCAGTTGTCTCCCGTATTGCCAGTATCAATATCGACGCGAATCTCATTGTTTTGGCCGAACTTGACATCACTGATATCGACTTGAAGGTTAGTATCCGTCCAACGGTTATCAGCGCCTTGCAGCGTACCTAAAGACTTTCCGTTAAAAGATACGATATCTATTTCTGGAGCAATATTACTGACGTTGGCATTGGAGTCTATGTCGAAGACCGGCATGCTGATCCTTGCGTTAGAACCGATAACGCCTTTTTGCTGCATATCGCCCAGTTTACTCGGAGCAATTCTCCCGTCACTTTGTAAAACGTTGGGGCTGACGACCATAGGAACAGGTAAAGAGATAAGTAGAGGTCCGCCAGAAGCATAGGTACAACCGGTATCCAGACCAGGACCCGAATTCACAACATAAACGCCGAGTTCTTCTTGCGGTGGGGCTATCCCAGAGCTTTGTGAGCGCATCGAAAAATTACGCAATTCGTATGAATCAGGTATATCTTCGGCACTCGCGAAACTCGGAGAAAGTAACAAAACACTGAGCGTGGCGCTCGGAATGTATAGTTTCATTTGTTTACCTTTGAGTATAGGTTATCCAAGAATTTGGTTGAAGAAAGCTCTATCTGTAGTTGTAAGGTAAAGGCTTGGAGTTTGATGTGAAATTTATTGGGTATAATTTCGGCTTGTTACTCAATTGATAAAACTGCTGCTCTATTTTTTTTCAAAATAGGAAGAGTGCGATCGCAGTTTCTGGATTGCGGAAGTTATGTCCTTATTTTCAAAAGGAGGGGGATAGTGCTCTAATATTGTTAGAACAATCTAAGTTAGTTTATGAAAGAGTAGCTAAGAATAGGAAAATCAAAGTTGGATGTAGGTTTGTTACAGAACTACATAGAGCGCGCTGTTCTGAATGGCTGACTACTAACCTAACTGGCTGTGCAAAGTTAGGTTAGTAGAAATTATGTGGCTGTTAATTCAGATTTGAGAGATAAGGGCTAGTGTTTTTTAGTAAAAATAGTAAAGGTCGCAATAAACTGAGGTTTGTTATTACATCGTTCGCTACATAGTGAAAACAGGCGACATACCGCTGTCTTGTCCACTCATTAGCAACAAGCCAATTAAGACAAGTAAAACACCACCGAATAGCTGTAAATAATGACCTGCGGCTTTTAGTGAAGCACTGTTATTCTTGTTACCTGCTGCCAAATAGCGTTTTACCAAGTTCTTGCCTGTTAGTGTCATTATAGCAATCGTCGAGGTTGTGAAAGCAGTACCAATCGCCATGGAAAAAGCACTGACAACCCCCATCCAATATAGGCCAACCATGTTTGCGAAAAGCAGTACCATGATGGCTCCGGTGCACGGTCTTACGCCAATCGTCACTATAATTCCAGCATATTCTCGGAGCGTTGAGGCTTTGTTGATTGCGTCTGCATCGGCTACATGCTGGTGGCCGCACCCACAGTCGGCATGAGAATGATCTGCATGAGTGTTAGCTGCGGCTTGCATTGTGCTAGTAGCGTCGATTATCGGAGAAGGGGCTGATATTGATGAACGAAGTGCCATTGGCGAACGCGCTGAAATTGTCGCAGCTGTGTCTGTTGCGAGTGTAGTGATGGCTTTCACTTTCAGCTTAGGCTTACGCATAGCGGTGTAGATGTTTTTCAAAGCCTTCCAACATATAAGTGCGCCGACGACCGCGACTAAGGCAAAGCTTAATGAAACAAACATATTCGCTTTGTCATTCACTACTCGCATGGAAGCACTAAAGCCCCACAGCAACACGCTTACTAGTAAGATTGCGACCAATGCTTGTAAAAAAGCGGAGACGACCGTAAGCACTAAACTCGCCTTGGCTTTGGTTGGGTGAGTCGCTAAGTAAGTCGACACGATAACTTTGCCGTGCCCAGGCCCCAAAGAATGAAGCATGCCATAGATAAAGCTGAACCCGATAAGGTAACTGCCTGCGCCCCAAGGGTTGGATTTAGCTTCATAGAGCAGGTCTGCAAGTTCTGAATTGACTTCTCTTTGCCATTGAATGCTAGAGATAACTAACGATGGCCACATGGACCACAGTTGATACGCACCAATAGCAATAAGCACGAACGCACCAGCACCAATGAGGTAGTGATTGATTTTGGATTGATTTTTCTTCATTTAACAAGAACCTATATCTGAAATCTTTCTGTTAATTAGTTGCCATGCTTAATCAGCTAGACGCTGACTTAAAGGCTGAAACGAACCACTGCGACTAAGAAGCGGGAACCGCCGCACAATGAAGCTCAACCGATTGTGTAAACAGTTGGCCTAGCGTGTTATCTGGATCTGCATCGACAGGTAAAGACATTGCATAACTCATTTGCTCTGGCGTCGGGTTAGGCTCGATTAATTCTAAATGGCATTGTCTCGCTAGTTCAGGTGACAATGTCACGTCGCTGTTGGATAGCCACGACATGTCGACAAAGTAACTAGGGTCAAAAATCAATACGCGAAGCGAGTTTCGTGTCACAGGCTTAGGTTTAGAAAGTGGTAGGTCAAATGTTAGAACCATCTTGGCTTTATCACGCTCAAACTTTGCGTTCTCAACCACCTGATATTTGATGGGCTCTTTACCATCATAAAAGTACGTGAAGTAGTGCTCGTACATCATGTTTTCGATTACAGACGCAGCGAGCTTTTTGAATGTTTCAGTTTCTGTATCGGCAGAGACGTCTTCTCCATCCAACATGTACATCGAGGTCATTGCATCAAAAGACCACTCCATAGAGAGACCGGTGATCATGCCATTCTCTCCCTCAATATGAGTTTTCATCTCTATCCAAGAGTGAGGGTGGGCATATAGATTTGGCGCAAAACACAATAATGCTAGGCCAACAGTCAAGCCCTTGAGAGAGCGAAAGCATGTCGAGAAACGGCTTACATAGCGTGTGGAGAGGCGATTGATGACATCGATTAGAATAAATGGCTGTTTCATGAGAAATGATGGTAATTTAGTGTGATGTTATATTATAACAACCCGATGCGTTGTTCACTTCAAATTATAAGCTTGTTTACATTGAAGCCGACTGCAATTCTTGATTTTCAATCCAACCTATTTTTCCTATAAACATCTTTGATTGGCCCCTAATTCGACATTATTCAGACTAGTGTGTGACGTTGAATAGTCGATTAAGCTCTCGGTTGTGCGAGGCCTTTTTGTAATGGGTTTGAGCTTGGCTCTTGATAACAGGCATTAACAACGCAAAAAATACCCCCAGTAAAATACTACCCCTAGTATATATGGTTATTTGAAAGGTAACTGAGATAGGCTGAAGATGACGGTAAGTTTGGGTGCTTGTGATCTTAGTTATCGATCCAGTAAATCTTATTTTTCACATGATAGTTATTGGCATATGCCAATAATGGGGCGTATGCTGAACTCCTGATCATCAATAACAGGAAGTTACTATGTTATACGCAGTACCTTGTCGCGACCTTCATGTTGGCAACCACTTTGCTCGTTCCCCACAGATCGCGATTGTCGATGAACAACGACAGATAAAACAGATTGTTCCTTTGATTGACTCCGACACCTCTTGCAATAAAAAGAAGCAATGGATTTCGGTTCTCCGTTCTTACGATGTGAAATCTGTGGTGGTTCGTTATATTGGTAAGAAGATGCTGGCGCACTTGTTCAATAACGATATTCGAGTCTTGGCATCGACAGGTAAGGCAGAAATCGGGGCTTTGGATTTCGACAATCTACGGGAAGTGACCGATCTCGATTATGGTCGCGAGCCGAGAAATAGTGGGTGTGGCAATAAAACGTGCGGCGAAAACGGGCACAAAAAACAAGCTTCGATTCTAATGGTACAGCCTAATCAGCTAGGTGCTATTCGAGGGTTCCGACAATGACCTTTTTGTTGACGCTATTGGGGTTTGTCGGAGTCGTTACATTGATGGCGATAGGCGTGATTTTTTCGCGCAAGCCAATCAAAGGCAGCTGTGGAGGATTGGCGCAGTTAGATATTGAGCGTGAATGCAATTGCAAGGATGTGTGTGAAGGGCAAAGCAAAAAGCTGTATCAGATTACTGAGCCATCAAGCTAAGTATCGAAGTAAGCATCAGAGTTCTCGCTCACTGAGTTAAATAACCTCTGGCTAACACGTTAATTAACTACTTTGAATCACCAACGCGTGACCATTGACGATGCACTTGGCGACTTTAGCTCGTGCACGCTTGATAATGTTGCCGAACGTTTGGCGAGACACCTGCATTTGTTCAGCGGCTTCAAGCTGGCTCAGGCCTTCTTGATCAGCCAAGCGCAAGGCTTCGAGCTCTTCCAATAGCAATTCTTCTTTATGAAGCTCGTCCATAGGAACACCATTGGGCTTAAAACAAGAGTAAGCCGTACGGGTACACAACTGGCGATGTTTTTTTGGTCGAGCCATATCAATCTCTAGCAATCTATGGGTAAAGGTAAGTATGAAGGTTTTCTTTCCACACAATCATCGGCGTTGCCAAGTGTGCAGCCAAGGTTTTTTCAACGACAGCGCCATTTGCTTTGAAGCTATTGGCGAGCATGACACTTTAACTAAGCATGAGGCAGTAGCTAAATATAAAACCAGAGCCAAGATTGTACCAACAGATAAAACTGAGGGCTACGATGGCATCATGCAAGGTGGCATTGTCACTACACTGCATGACAGCGCGATGTTGCATTGTCTATTTCAGAATGATATCAAGGCGATGACGGTGAGTTTAACCTCTCGTTTTCATCATCCGATTTTGATTGGTCAAGAACTGGAAGTTCGTGCCCAGTGGGTGAAAAGTAGACGTAATATCTACTTCCTAGAAAGCCAAATTACTCAGTGCGGAAAGTTATGTTCGTCGGCACAAAGTCAGTTTATGTCAGTTTCTAGCTATCAAACTTAAGCTTGGTATAGCGGTGTTGTTTTATCAGTTATAAAAGTCCAACTACGGTTTCATAATCACTGAAAATAACGTGTACGAAGAAGAGATTAACCGCGCCCTGTTGAAGATTCGTGAGTCACGAAAGTGGCGTAAAATCTTGGTCGATTATTTCGCAGATCAGTAATCGAAATTAGAGGCTTATTCAAAAGCTTTTGGACTTTCGCCGTTACAGTTGATCTGAATCTGAGGCCTTGATCTTTTTGAAGTATTTAAATGCACTCCAAACCGCGTAAGCCGCAACCCCTACAATCAATGCCGAGCGAAGGAGAATAGGCGCATCATGCTCAAGTTGACCAACATGAGGAACAATACTGGCAAACAATCGACTGGTAAAAAGCAGCCCCATTACTAACATAATTACTTTATTCATGTGACCTGCCATTCAATTGAGTACGTTGCACAGAACGAGTTTTGGGGCGATTACACGGTTAACACGCCAGACAACGATTCTGCTCGAAATAAAATCATGCGCTTCTCAAACGTAACCGTCAACGCGATATCGGCGTTTAGCCAGTAAGTTAAAATTCCGTTTTTGGAAGGAGGCTGTTCTGGTGCTGGAGTTTCGAGTTCGAGACTGTGGGAGGGCTATGACATCTTCCCGTGAAATTGATTTTCCGGATTTAATATTCTGATTTATGATCGCATGCATTCTAGGGGGGACAAATGTCCTCCTTTTTATTTGGAGAGGCGCAATAAAATAGGTGCCACTAAAACAAATAATAAAGGACACATCTATGGACCTATTCGCTCTACTTGATATCAACAATACTTTAGTCAATATCCCAATAGGGGATGGCTACGCAATGAGCTGGATTGAAGCATTCGGCACCGTGTTTGGTTTGTTGTGTATTTGGTTTGCAAGCCAAGAAAAAACCATTAACTACCTGTTCGGATTGCTGAATGTCACCTTATTCGCGGTTATCTTTTTCCAAATTCAGTTATACGGACTGTTACTTCTACAACTCTTTTTCTTTTGCGCCAACATTTACGGTTGGTACGCATGGACACGTCCTAATGAGCAAGGTGAAACGCTAGAAGTTCGTTGGTTGAGCCAAAATAAACTAGTAGCAACGGCCGTAGCGTGTGCGATTTCTATTGCTTTGTTAACTATGTACATCGACCCATTCTTTTTTGCGCTAGCAAACATCGCGGTAGATAGCCTGAATCTATTTGGTGCGGATTTAGCGGAGCCAGTGCTTGAACCGGATGCGTTCCCATTCTGGGATGCCACGATGACCATTCTATCTATTGTTGCTCAAGTTCTTATGACACGTAAGTATGTTGAAAACTGGATACTGTGGATTGTGATTAACATTATCAGCGTTGGTATTTATGCGACGCAGGGTGTGTACGCAATGTCTGTTCAATACGCAATCTTAATGTTTATTGCGGCAAACGGTACTCGTGAGTGGGCACGCACAGCTAAACGAAACAGTGATAAATCGTTAACTCAAGCAACGGCTTCTTAGGAGTGAAGATGGCAAAGCAACCTCATATCTGCGTTGATGAAACGCAAATTGCTCCGTTAGTTATTGTTTGTGGTGAGCCAGATAGAGCGAATCGAATCGCTAACTTGCTTGAACATACTGAACTGGTCTCTGAAAACCGTGAATATCGAATCTTCACTGGTCAATATCAAGGTAAAGCGATATCGGTTTGCAGCACGGGCATTGGTGCACCTTCAATGATCATTGCGGTAGAAGAGCTTAAGTTTTGTGGTGTGACTCATATCATCAGAGTAGGGTCTGCAGGTGCGATGCAGTCACATATCGGGCTTGGTGAGCTAATTATTGCAGAGGGCGCGGTTCGCGATGAGGGTGGTTCTACCGCTTACGTTAAGCCGTCGTATCCCGCCTATGCAAGCTTCTCTCTGCTTAAAGAGCTAGACAAGTTCTTGCAGCAGCAAACAACACCTTACTATTTGGGCACGGTACGCTCACACGACAGTTTTTATACCGATGACGAGAAGGCGCTTTGTCAGTACTGGAATGGCAAAGGCATTTTAGGTGCAGACATGGAAACATCCGCGCTGTTTACCGTGGGACGCTTGAGAGGGCTTAATGTCGCTTCTATCTTGAACAATGTTGTCTTGTACGAACAAGATGTAAAGGAGGGCGTTGGGCAATATGTCGATGAGGCAGAGGTAATGATGCAAGGAGAGCGGCTAGCGTCATTAGCGGCACTGGAAGCATTAATTACTCAATAAGAGCCTGAATAAATGCAAGACGAAAGCGATGGGAGACCGTCGCTTTTTTATTGGGTTCTCTCCTGTGGTTTAAGTGGTTACAATCGTTTGAATATAAACAGCAGTAATGCAATGAGAGAGTAAGTATGAAGATTGCACCATACTCAAGCGGACGCTTTAAAAACTACTTAGAACAAAAAAGCTCTGAATTTAGAGATCTCATCTACTAACACCAAGTTAACTCTCGTTACTTCAATCAAAATGATGAAATCCTACGTCAAGGTGAGCAGCTTCAGTATCTTTATGTAGTGCCCGCTGGAAGAGTCTCTATGAGTATTTCGGCGGCTAATGGGCGACGCTTTCAATTGGGCGAAGTGAATTGTGATTATCATATCTTCGGTGAGATGGAGTTTTTCACGCAGACCCCTTGTCAGTGGAACGTAGTGGCTGATGAACACATGCAAGTTGATGTTATTTGTATCCAGAAACTATCAGAAGCGCTACATGAAAATCCGGAGATGATGTTCTTTTTCGCCTCTGCATTAGCGGAAGATTATCAAGACTCTATGGGCATTTACACTAATCGTCTTTTACACTCAATTACCTACAACATTGCCTACGACTTATTGGTTCAAAGCGAGACTAACACTGTGTTAGGCGGTTTCGATAAAGTGAATCAAGAAGCGGAACGTTTTGGCACATCGAGCAGAGTGTATCGTAAGCGTGCCATGAACACCGCATTCTAATCCTTCAGCACGAAGAATAAGATCAACTCTCCAACCCAAAGGAGAGTTGAAATGGCAA